>JAEYUA010000203.1 GCA_023433755.1 Bacteroidota bacterium
CCTATGGCATAGACCTGCCGCTGGCCACCCAGCTTACCATGCTGCTGGTATTAATGCTTACGAGCAAGGGCATCGCTGGTGTGCCCAGGGCTTCACTGGTAGTGGTGCTGGCCACTTGCGCCATGTTCGACATTCCGCCGGAAGGTGTGGCGCTCATCCTCCCCATCGACCATTTTTGCGATATGTTCCGCACTGCTACCAACGTTATCGGAAACGCACTTGCTACAAGTGTGGTGAGCAAATGGGAGGGAGAACTGGGAGAATAGCTGATGCTGGCGGCCTGCTTTTGAAAAGTGAATTCTGAATTAATGAACGATCTGCTTTATACCATATTTCTTGAAGGAGGTTTCATTCACAATTTTATTGAATGGATCATCAATTATGGCGGGCTTTACCTGTTGTTGTTTGTTGTATTCGCGGAAACAGGATTGTTTGTCGGGTTTTTCCTGCCAGGTGATGCCCTGCTTTTTACCGCTGGTATTTACCTCGATAGCTTGACAGAAGAATTTTTCGGGTTTCATTATATGTCCATCATCCTCCTGGTGATCCTTGCTTCCATTCTGGGCAACTTGGTAGGCTACTGGTTCGGCCGCAAAACAGGTCCCCTTTTTTATGAAAGAAAAGAGTCCTGGCTCTTCAAAAAAAAGCACCTGGTCAAGGCCACAGAATTTTACAACCAGTATGGTAAGGCCACCATCTTCCTGGCAAAGTTCCTTCCCATCATTCGTACGTTTGCTCCAATCGTGGCCGGTATCGTGAAAATGGACCGTTCCACTTTTATTCTTTATAATGTACTGGGCAGCCTTGCCTGGGTGTGCAGCATGATGCTGGGTGGTTATTATCTTCAAAGCTGGATGATGAGCGAATTCGGATTCAATCTGAAAGATTATATTGAACCTATTACCCTCACCATTATCCTGGTGACCACACTGCCCGTGATCTGGAAACTTTTTTTCGCGAAAAAGAAAGTGGTGCCGGTAGAGAAAATAGCAGAAGACATTAAGCCCAATCCATAACTGCATGGCCCCTCTTACTTCTCCTCATTCCAAAAAATCCTTGCTGAATGTTGCTGTGATCGTGGCGGCGCTTGGATATTTTGTAGATATCTATGACCTGTTGTTGTTCAGCATCATCAGGGTGCCGAGTCTTCAGTCACTCGGACTTTCAAAAGAACAGATTACCACTGACGGAGAAGCTATTATCATGTGGCAGATGGCCGGGCTGCTGATCGGCGGTATCATCTGGGGTGTGATGGGAGATAAAAAAGGAAGACTCAGTGTTTTATTCGGTTCCATCATACTTTATTCCCTCGCCAATATTGCCAACGGTTTTGTGGAAACCGTGGATCAGTACAAATGGATCCGTTTTATAGCGGGACTTGGTCTGGCAGGTGAACTGGGCGCGGGCATCACCCTGGTTTCTGAAATGACGCCTAAGGAAAAAAGAGGCATCGCCACTTCCATGGTGGCAGGGCTGGGACTCACCGGCGCTGTAGTAGCTTTTGTGATGAAAGAAAATTTTCACTGGCGCACCTGTTATTTCATTGGTGGCGGACTTGGACTGGCATTGCTGGTTTTGCGTGTTTCCGTTTTTGAATCAGGCATGTACCATGAGGTGAAAAAAATGAAGGTGAAGCGGGGCCGCTTTCTAATGCTTTTCAATAACGCTGACAGGATCAAAAGATATGTACTCGGTATTATGATTGGCCTGCCCACCTGGTTTGTGATTGGTGTGCTGGTTAGTTTTTCAGGTGAGTTTGGAGAAAAGATGGGTATTACCGAACCAATCGACCCGGGCAAAGCCATCATGTATGCTTACGCGGCTATTTCCATTGGAGATATCCTGATTGGTTTCATTAGCCAGTGGTTCAGAAGCAGGAAAAAAGCACTCTATCTTTTTTATGCCATCACTGCTGTTTTCATGATCCTGTTTTTTACCGTACAATGGGGCGGCAGTGCCAGCCAGATGTACTGGATCTGCGCGGGCCTGGGTTTTGGTACGGGATTCTGGGCCATCTTTGTAACCATGGCAGCGGAGCAATTCGGTACTAACCTGAGAGCCACAGCAGCTACCACTATTCCCAATATGGTCCGCGGTATGCTTACGGTCCTGATCATACCCATGTTCCAGGGATTCCGCAATCTCACGGATTATTATACCGGGGGATGGCTTACAGCGCTGGTGATCATGATCATGACCGTGGTGGCTGCCCTGTTCACAAAGGAAACTTTTGGCAAAGACCTTAATTATGTTGAAGAATGAGTAAAGAAATGTTTAGTGAGATTTGCAACCGCGTGTTTGAACAATGCATAGCGGATTATCATAAAAATGATGATGTGGATGCAGTGATGGTCAATCCTTACCAGGCAGGAGAACCGCAGCATTTATTATATCTCAAGAACTGGATCGATACGGTGCAATGGCACCTGGAAGACATCATCCGGGATCCGGCCATTGACCCCGTGAAAGCTCTGGAAATAAAACGCAGGATTGATCATTCCAACCAGGAGCGCACGGATACAGTGGAATATATTGATAGCTGGCTGCTGGAAAAATATAAGGATGTGCAGGTGCGGCAGGATGCCACCATCAATACCGAAAGTCCCGCCTGGGCCATTGACCGGCTTTCGATACTCGCACTGAAGATTTATCACATGCAGGTGGAAGCAGGCAGGAACGATGCCAGCGCTGGGCATTTGGAAACTGTCAGAAAAAAACTGGAGATCCTGCTGGCGCAAAGAGCTGATCTTTCATCGGCGATCGACCAGTTGCTGGAAGATATCGCTTCCGGCAAAAAATACATGAAGGTTTACCGGCAGATGAAAATGTATAATGATGAGAGCCTGAACCCGGTTCTGTATGCACAAAAAAAGAAAGGTCATTGAAACCCCGCCACCTGTTGATCCTACGTTTTTCTTCCCTTGGCGATATCGCCATGACCGTTCCCGTAATCAGGCAGCTTTTGCAGCAGCATCCCTCCCTGGTTGTGACCATGGTTTCAGTGGAATGGGTTCGTCCCCTGTTTGAAAATATCGACAAGCTTCATTTTTATGCAGCAGATATACGTGGCCGCCACAAAGGCGTGATGGGACTAAAGAAACTTGCGGCTGAACTGAAAGCTACTATTAAGTTTGATGCAGTGGCTGACCTGCATGATGTGCTGCGCACCAAAATGCTTCGTTTTTTTCTTTCCTTTTCACGGAAACCGATACACGTAATTGACAAAGGCCGTGCGGAAAAAAAAGAACTGACCAGGCAACACCATAAAAAACTGCAACCGCTGAAGTCAACTTTCCAGCGGTATGCGGATGTATTTGAGCGGCTTGGTTTCCCTGTGAGCCTGCAGCCCGGGGAGGTAATCTTACAGTTGCCTTTAGAACCAGGCTTATTAAAATTAAAGCAAGAGGGTTTTCAACTCGTGGGCATTGCACCCTTTGCCCTGCATGAAGAAAAAACTTATCCGCCTGAGAGAATGAGGGAAGTTATAAGGATGCTGGCGGGAACCCCCCGGTTAAAGATATTTTTGCTGGGAGGCAAAAAGGAGGCAGCCATTCTTGAAGAATGGGCTGCTCAATCCACCCAGGTGCAATCATGGGCAGGCAAAATGGATCTTAAAAATGAATTGAAGCATATAGCCATGCTGGATGTGGTAGTGAGTATGGATAGCGCCAACATGCATCTTGCTTCGCTTTTTGGAGTGCCCGTGGTTTCCATCTGGGGAGGCACACATCCCTTCCTGGGTTTTTATGGTTGGGGGCAGGACCCGGCCAATGCTGTGCAGGTTGACCTGGATTGCAGGCCATCCAGTGTATTCGGCAACAAGACCTGTCATAACCAGGGGGCGTGCCTGAAAATGATTTCTCCTGTGATGATCTATGAAAAAATTACCGGTGTTTTAAAATCACCAGCATGAAAATTCTGATAACCAGGTTTGATGATCCCGGCGATGTATTATGGACCACCCCAGTGGTTCGTTGTATCAAAAAACAGTTTCCCCCGGCTTCAGTTCACTACCTTACGAACCATGGAAATGAAAAGTTGCTAAAGTCCAACGCCTATATTGAAAAACTATTCCTGTATCATGGAGATGCCCATTTAACAGGTGAGTTAAAAGAAGAGAACTACGACTTGCTCATTGATCTTCAGAATGATAGGGAAAGCAGGGAGATCAGGAAAAAGCTGGAGGTTAAAACTTTTCTTGTACTGGAAACTTCCTGGTTGGGCAGAATTCTAGGAAACAGTTCCCGCAGACAACATAAGGCAGTCCGCTTTATGAATACGGTATCATCTGTGTGCCGGTATGACGGTAAGGGATTGGATTTTTTTATACCTGCATCCGGGATGATAGCTGAAAAAGATATTCCTGCTTCGCACCAGTTAGGTTATATCGCTTTTGCGATCGGCGGACTTTCATCCACCGAAAGGATATCAGTAAAAAAGATCAGGGAGTTCTGCCAGGAATTGGACCACCCGGTGATCCTGCTGGGTGACCAGGGAAGCCGGTTAACAGGAGAGGAGATCAGTTCGGCCGACCCCGTAAAGATTTACAATGCCAGTGGAAAATTCAATTTCAGCGAAACCGGGGATCTTGTTAAACGATGTAAGGTATTGATCAGTTATGACAAAGGAATGATAGCTATGGCCAGCGCTTTACGCAAGCCCGTGATCAGTATCTGGACGGGTAATTGTCCATTAGCTGATATGCAACCATTTTACCCGGATGCAGAAGTAATGAAAACACCACCCCACGCCGTGATGAAAAGATTCGATAAGGTGGTGTTGAGGGAAAAACTGGGTGCCATCCTCTCAAAAATTCAAAACTCAAATTCCCTGACCGAGGGGTGATGCAGCAGTAGTTTTGTAAACTGGTTATGGTATTTTTCCGGACCCTGTACATGCCAGGTGCCAATGATATGATTTCCCTTCTTGGTTCTTTTAACTCTTTTATAGTGCAGCTTACATTCACGGAACATCCGTTCATACTCTTTTAAAAGGTCTTCTTTATAGTCACTGACGAACGTATAAGTATGTGTTTGGTTTACCTGGTCAATCAGTGATTCCAGTTTGGTAAGAAAAACAAGAGAAGCCAGCACAATAAGTGTTGATACCCCTACCAGCCAGTATGCCTCATTGGCGATGCCCATTCCCAGGGCGGCCACGGCCCAGATGGTAGCCGCAGTTGTGATGCCATTTACCCGGTTGTCGGTCTTGAAGATGACACCTGCTCCCAGGAAACCAATTCCTGTAACAATATTGGATGCCACCCGGCCGCCGCTTACATCATCAAACTGCTTGGAAAATGTGGTGAAGAGAAAAGACCCCAGGCAGATGAGGATCATGGTGCGGAAGCCCGCCGATTTACTGAAATATTCTCTTTCAGCCCCGATGAGTCCGCCAACAGCCACCACGTAGAGCAGCTTCATCAGTAATTCTTCTGTTGTTGACATAAGATGATTGTTATGCTAAAATAAGATCATTTTGATGGTCTGATAATTGTAACTCAGGTGTAGAACAAACAATTTACAACATGAAAACTCGATTTTTATTACTGGCAGGCGCTGTAAGTATTGGCTTATTTGCATGCGATAACAACGAAAGCAGGTATCTGGATCTTTCCTCAGGGGAAGCGGTAGAACTGGAAAAAGATGAAAAAACCGGTTTAATGGTGAATGCTGAAACCGGCAAACCGGTAAAGATCTATGTGGACAGGCGCTCAAAGGATACCATCTGGGGCGAAAGCGGCAAAGTGATCAATGGTGATCTTGTAAGAACAGAAGATGGTGAGTGGAAATACAAAGGAGATGATTACAAAGTGAAAGTTGACGGGGATGAGTACAAAATCAAATCCGGTGACGATTACAAAGTGAAAGGCGAAAACGGCGAGTACAAGATCAAAAACGGAGATTACAAAAAGGAAGTGGAGAAAGATGGTGATATAACCATTAAGAACGGGGATACAAAGATCAAGATCGATGGTGAAACCGGTGAGCGTAAAGTAAAGAGGGATTAATTTTCCCATAATGAAAAAAGGAGGCAGCCAGCCTCCTTTTTTTTATAAATTCCTGCGCCGGATTTATTGGATTATAATCGTTCTTGGCGCTTTCTGCCTCACCTCTTCCTTCTTGGGAATTACAAGGAAAAGCACGCCGTTTTCGTACCGCGCCTGGATGTTTTCCGCATCTACCACATCCCTCGACAACTGGAAGGTGCGTGAGAAGGACTGGTAGCTGAATTCCCTCCTGGCATATTTCTCTTCATGCTGCTCGTTATCGGATTTTTTTTCACTGCTGATGGTAAGCGAATTACCATCAAGTTCCACTTTAAAATCCGATTTACTCATCCCGGGAGCTGCCATTTCCACCTCAAAATTTTCTGGAGTTTCCTTGATGTTCACCGCAGGAATAGTAGTGTGAGTTTCAGAACTGTTACTGAAGCCCATGTTCCAAAGATCCCTCGTCAGCAGATCGTCAAAAAGCATGGCAGGGAACAATTGATTTTTTCTGATGATTGACATAAAAACCTCCGTTTTTAAAAGTTTAAAGATCAATTCAGCATTTTTCAATCAAGGCCAGTGCCATTGCAATGGGAACTGAATTTTTTTCATCAAAGGTGAAAATTTGTCAAAAATCAGGACCTTCCTTCGTTCAGGTTGTCATTGTCTGAACCACCAAGGCTGTAATCGTTGTTCTCTTCATCTTCCTCGCCGATCCTTTCATTCCTGTCATCAAGTTCGGAGCCCGGTACATCAAGATCACTGCCTGAGCGTTCGCGCCCGAAACTGGCTTCATTTAATGGCGTACCATCAAAGTCACGGTTATCCATAGACGCTCTTTCCAGGTTTTGTTCATCACGTGAAGGCATGGAAACCCTTTCAAGTGTTTCTCTTTCTTCCCTGCTAACCGAGCTTTCGCCGCTTCTTATTAACTCTTCCTCATCATCTTCAAACAAGCCTTCTCCTTCTTCATCGGCAGAGGAAACCGTTGTGTCTGCCAGCATTCCCAGTGGTGGGGCGTGAACGAATTCCTGCCCTGGAATATCTTTCACATCGGGCAGATCAATAAATGTTTCTTGGGGTTCCAGCTTTTTCCGGTCCTGGTCCGAATCAGGTAAGTCATAAGAGGTTGAAGAATTACGTTCGGCCCTTTCCGGGTTTCCCTGCCCGGGATGCTGGTTTTTATGAGCTTGATTATCCATGGTTTGTTTTAATTAATGATTAAAAATTCCATGCCGTTGTAACAAGGGTCTTCCAAGAAAACCGTAGTTCTACTGAGGAATTTGCGTAGTACTACGGTTTGCAGAATGCAGTTGATGCAGCATCTTTCCACTTTATTCCACCAAAAATTCAATTATGCCAACCAACCATTTTATTTCTATGAAGGATGCCTCTGAGCTAACATCCCGTTTACGCCAGATGAGGGAGCAGATTTTGGACCCTAACTACCGGGGGATGAATGTGATACCAATCTGTGAAACTTTTGACCGTGCTGCATTCGACCAGGTTCTGCAACAGGATGGATGCACAGGCATCAGGATCTATATGGGTATGGAGGAAAACAACCAGCTCGTTTTTGTTGTAGTGGGGGTGAATGAAGATAATGAAGACATTATCACTGCTACCAGCAATGATGATAATGATAATGAAATATTTGAAAACGGAGTAAGGTGTCCATTGTATTGTCCGCCTTCATCACCAATTAATACCTGAAACAATTAATGAATTACGACCTCCTGTTTATACTGAGCTTTAGTGTTCTGATTGCCGCGGCAATTGCACTAATCAAGTTTGCCAATATCAGGCAAAGTTTCTATCCTTTTATATATGTGATCTGGCTGGCATCTTTTAACGAGGTGGTTAGTTATTTCCTTATCAGGAATGGAATGCACAACGTTGTCAACAGTAATATTTACTGCTTACTTGAGTCCTTGCTTTTGCTGTGGTTTTTCAGGAATATAGGGAACTTCAAAAAATTTAATAAGCTTCCCTATTTGCTTGGCTTTGTATTCATTATATCATGGGTCGTAGAGAATTTTTTCATCAGCTCCATTGAAAAGGAGTATTCTTCCTGGTTTATTTTGATTTATTCTTTTCCGGTGGTTCTCATGAGCATCACTGCTATCAATACATTATTGTTCAAGGAAAAAGAATTACTGACAAACCCGCTTTTCCTGATATGTATCGGGTTCATTGTTTTCTTCACTTACCGGATAGTTGTAGAAGTATTCTGGATGTACGGTTTGCTGGCAAGCAGCAATTTCGCAGTAAGTGTATATCACATTTTGTCATTTGTAAATCTTCTGAGTAATTTAATCTATGCATTGGCAATTTTATGGATGAAAAAGAAGCACGCCTTTACACTGCAGTTCTGATTGTATGCGTGGTGCTGGGTATCATCATTACTTATTTCATCATCTCCATTGTACGGCAGCATCGCAGGAGCTTGAAACTCTACCGGCAGAGCATACAAACCGAAATTACCACACTTGAAAAGGAAAGGGTGCGGATGGCTGCTGACCTGCACGATGAAGTGGGTCCCGTGCTGTCATCCATCAAACTTAAGATCGGCAGTTTTGAAGTAAACAATGATGAAGATGAAAAGGAGATTCGCAATACTTCCGAGCAGATCGATAACCTGATCCGCCGCATGCGTGAGATATCCTTTGACCTCATGCCCAATTCCCTGATCCGGAAGGGACTTCCATTTGCCCTCATGGAATTTATAGATTACTGTAAAAAATCTACAAAGCTTGATATCAAATTCAGGTACGACACCCTGCCGCTGACACAACAGCAATCCATCAATCTTTACCGTATTACCCAGGAGGTGATCCATAATACCATGAAGCATGCCAACGCCACCGAGATCCTCATCCAGCTCAGGCAGGAAGGCAACCAGATTGTGCTGGCGGCGCAGGATAACGGATCAGGATTCAATTATGAGGAAAGAGTGAAGGAAGCTACAGGCCTGGGTTTGCACAACCTGCTGAGCCGTACGGAAATGCTGGGTGGGAAAATGTTTGTAGAATCAAAGAAAGGCAAGGGAACCACTTATATTTTCGAGATACCGATGACAAAAAGCATAAAACATGAACCCAATTAAAATAGTGCTCGCCGATGACCATGAAATTTTTCGGGATGGTTTCCGCGTAATGATCAAAAAACAACCTTCAGTTGTACTGGCCGGGGAAGCATCCAATGGTGAAGAACTGATTGAACTGGCTCAGAAGCTCAACCCCGACGTTGTGGTTACAGATATTAAAATGCCTAAACTTGACGGGCTTGAAGCAACCAAAAGACTGACACGCGACATGCCTGGCATTGGTATTATTGCGCTGTCTATGTCTGATGAAGAAAACCTGATTGTTGACATGCTGGAAGCAGGTGCTAAGGGATACCTCCTTAAAAATGCACACAAGGAAGAGATCATAGAAGCCATCAAAACTGTGAAAATGGGACAGTCCTACTACTGCAACGATACCTCGCTCAAACTGGCTGAAATGATCGGTAAAAGCAGGCATGGCCAGGTGATACGCAATAAAAAACCTGAGTTCACTGAAAAAGACCTGGAAGTGATCCGTTGCATCTGCAAGCAGATGTCCAACAAGGAAATTGCTCTTCAACTCCACCTGAGCATCCGTACCATAGAAGGTTACCGCGACAGGATACAGGAAAAAATCGGGGCCAGGAATGCAGCAGGTATCGTAGTATATGCAATCAAGAATAAAATCTACCAGGTTAACTGATCAAACCAGTTGCCTGCCTTTGCGCAGCAGGGCGGACAGCAGGTCATTGGAAGGATTTTTTTCACAACTGAAAGTCACCCATTGTTCATTAACCAGGTGCACCCCAATAAGCAGGGTTTTATGCCAGCCTACCGAACGGAAATAATAAAGTTCTTTCAGTTCATCCTTATTCAACTCCACCATGATTGCGGGCTTGTGGATCACCATCGCGGCATCATCGTAAATATCCGCATGCGTATCAGGACCTTCAATGCAAATCCCTTCCACCAGGTTTACCCTGTTATTGAAAGGATCTGTTATCGTCCTGGTCCCATTTGTCATAACTGACGTTGGTTAAGTAAAATGGGTACAGATCCGGAACGGAAGGGTCAGATCATAATTTCGATATCACTAAAGTCGGCGATAAGTTCATTGCCGGCAAAGATGCAAACTGAATCATATTTGTCAATACTTTCAATGGGCTCGGAATACAGGATCTCCTTCATCCTGGTGCCTTTACCTGGTGCAGGTAAAGGCACTTCCAGTACAAGGATATGGCCTTCTGCGGGTAACTTATTAAAACGGGCATTATTATTTGTTTCAGTAGAAATTTCTCCGATTACATAGAGGGTTCCGAAATAAGCAGGGTCAAATTCATCATATTCAACCCATACTTCCCATAGTCCGGTGTCCAGTACAGATTCGATCGTCATAACACCAAGTTAAGCTGAGAGGGATATTCAAAAATTGCGGTTACTACGCAATTTTCTGCCCTCAGGAAGTAGCTAAAAAACCGGGCCGCGGGCCGGGATGTAATTGTAGTAAAAGCTCATTAAGCTTAGTGGCAACAGTGCGTTCAACTGGAAAACGGATGTCATCCACAGATTGAACGGGCAATACCATTTTAGTAGTGCTGGTGATGAAAGCTTCTTTCGCTGATCTCAATTCCTCCATGCTTAGTTTTCTTTCCTCCACCTGCATGAGGGAAGAGGCGGCGTTCAGGATTTTGGCCCTGGTAATTCCTTTCAGGATATTACGTGAAGGTGTAACCAGTTTGTTTCCGGATGTGACGATAAAAAAGTTAGCCCGCGGGCATTCTGTAATATCACCGTCCTGGTGATACAGGATGTCATCGGCATTTATTTCCTTCAACCGGGGCTGGAGCATTACAGCCATCAGGTAGTCGATCGTTTTGATGTGGGGGAGCTGTCTTTGATAGGCATGGCTCATCAGCCTGATGCCCCTGGAAAAATCATCCGGTGTGGGCAGTTGAAAACGGTGTACCGAAACCACAAGATTGGGTTCAGCCGGGTTATAGCCGTCGGGGGAATATCCGCCTGTGAGCGATAGCCGGATGCCGCAATGCACTGCTTCGTTTTTACGGATCAGCTCAACTATCACCGCCTCCAGTTGCTGTTTGTTTAGAGGCACTTCAAGGTTCAACTGGCCGGAAGAATAAAAAAACCTGTCGAGGTGATCTTCAAGGAAAACCGGTATTCCATTCATCACTTTTAAAAAATCAAAAACGCCATAACCTCTCTGGAAAACGAGGTCCCGGTAATGAAGCCGCGCGTCCTGGTCAGCAATGAAATCATTATTGATAAAAGCCCATTCGCTCATGCTGTTATTTTAGATGCCTTGAAAAAAAATCAATCGTCCGTTGCCAGGCGAGTTTTGCGGCTGCCTCGTTGTAACGCGAAGCGGAAGTGTCATTATGAAAAGCATGGTTTACGCCTTCATAAACATATTGTTCATAAGTGATGTTATGCTGCTTCAAAGCTTCTTCATAAGTGGCCATGCCTTCGTTGATCCTGGTGTCCAGCCCTGCATAATGCAGTTGCACCGCGGCTTTGATCTTCGATACTTCGGAAGCTTCAGGCTGACGGCCATAAAATGCCACTGCTGCCTTGAGTGTGGGAACCTGCACAGCCAGGTGATTGGCCATGGCGCCACCCCAGCAAAATCCAACACAGCCGGCCTTACCGGAATAATCTTTCCTGGAGGCCAGGTAGTCAAATGCTTTTATGAAATGTAACCTTGTTTCGGAGGCATTCAGTTTGGTGAAGAGGTCTCTTGCCTCATCTTCATTGGCAGGTGTTCCTCCAAGTGGTGACAGCGCATTAGGGGCTATTGCCAGGTAACCTGCGGTGGCTGCACGGCGGGTTACATCTTCTATATGCGGGTTCAGTCCCCTGTTCTCATGGATCACCATCACCGCCGGGTATGTTTTTTCCTCCTTTGGCCTGGCGGTATATGCCTTCATCTCAATATCGTTATGGCCCTTGTAGCTGATATATCCTGTTACAAGCCCATCTTCACTGGTTACCGCAGCTTTTGCATAATTCCCTTCCAGGGAAGGGAGCAGGGTCATGGCTGCAGCCAGGCTGCCGGTGAGCAATACCAGGCGGCTGATGAATTCCTGCCTGCTGAGCGGCTTATGTGTGTATTCATCATAAAGCCGGATGATCTGCTGGTCCATAAAACAAATTGAACTCTAATGTACCGATTTTGTTGCTGGGCAGTAGCCGTATCAGCCTTTCGGTAAGAACAGCAGGCTCCGTAAGCTCTACTGCAGCGACTGGCGGCATAATTTTTTCAATCATATGAAAAACATTTTATGGAAAAGATGAATGATCTGAAAGACCTGCTCAGGCATGAAATTGAAGATCTGTATTCTGCCGAAGAACAGATCATCAAAGCCTTACCCTTAATGATAGAAAAAGCCAATAATGCAACGCTCAAGAATTCACTGGCAGAACACCTTGAAGTCACCCACGGACAGAAAAAAAGACTGGACCAGGTGCAGAAACTGATGGGTGAGAAAAAATCAGGAGAAAAGAAGGGATTATTCTCCGGCTTGTTCGGTGGCAAGCATGAATGCAAAGCCATGAAAGGCATTATTGAAGAAGCCAATACAGTAATGGCAGAAGACATGAATCCCGAGGTGATGGATGCAGCCATCATTGCAAGCGCACAAAAGGTGGAGCACTACGAGATCACCAGCTATGGTACGGCCAGGAGTTTCGCACGCGAACTGGGTTTAACCAAAGTGCAGGAATTATTACAGGCAACACTGGATGAAGAATATGAAGCAGATAACCTGCTGACGGTACTGGCTGAAAGCAGTATTAACGAGGAAGCAGAAACAGCCGATGAAGCTTCCGCCAGCAATAACCGCCGCACCGCCAGTGAAAGGTCACGTGCTGCTGAAATGGAACCGGTGAGCAATAAAAGAAGCAGTGCTTCGGGCCGTAGCAGCTCAGGAAGTTCTGAAAGGTCTGGAAGCCGGTCCAATGCTTCTTCCCGTAAATCTTCTCCCGGCAGTTCCGGCAGGGGACGGAGTTCTGGAAGGTCCTGATCACATAAATCATATAAAGCCCGGAGTTATTCCGGGCTTTTGAGTTTATATGGAGTGATTAGTGTTCCGTATGAAAACGGTTCCATTTTTTTCCTGAAGATTTCAGGATTATTTGACGCTTGTCCTTCTTCAGTACTACAAACCAGTAACGGTGTTTTCCTTTGGTAAACATGTACGATTCAGTGATGGAAAAACCATCATAAACCCGGAGGGATTGTTGCAGCACAGCAGGCAGTTCGGAAATGCTGACGGGCATAGCAGTAATCACCATGAAACCTGCGGCATTGAAATACGCATACTGGCTTTTATTTTCAAGTTCAAAATTCACCCTGGTGAGGCCATCAACTTCCATCCAGCTTACTTTTTTGGCTGAGGGAAAAGAAGTAAAGAATGTTTTCAGAAACCCCGGATAAAGATGATCTTCATTTGCAAAACTGCCTGATGTAAACAGGCAGGTGGTAAGGCTGAGTAAAAAAAGAAAACGTTTCATGATTAATTTTTTGGTTTTGATTGATACAGCCTGTGACGCCATGTTCAATGCGGGAGTTACACCGTTCACAAATAATTATGATTCAATTCCGGGGTCTGCAATAAAACAAGTGGGGAAGTAAAGGGAACACTGCAACAGGCGCATACAATTCAGAAGATTTTAGGGAATATGTTTTATTTTGTCACCCGTTTCACCCTTTTTAACCAATACAGTTCATGAACCGACTATTCAGGAAACTGCCTTTGCCGGCTAAGTTGATGCTTATTGGATTGGTGCCATTGCTCTTCCTGATCTTTCTTGCCATTCAACTCTACATCCAGAAAAACCAGAAACTGGAAACCCTGGAAAAATACATCCAGAAGTTTGATGAATCGGCAACCATTACCCGGTTAATTGATAACCTTCAGACTGAAAGAAGATTCAGTTATGAGTATGTACTGAACCGGAA
>JAEYUA010000240.1 GCA_023433755.1 Bacteroidota bacterium
GCTATGGAAGCAAGGATCGCCATGACAAGAACCATCTCAGGTTCCAGGCTTCAGAACCAAACCGTGATTTTTTACGAACACCATCCACTGGTCGCAAAAGAAAAAGAATGGCTTGAAGAAAATCATATAAAAGAAGCGGTTTTTTATTCTTCGCTTGACGAACCGCTTTTCCTTTACGCAGGAGGTGCCAATATCGCCTCGCTCATGCAAAGAATGGGTATGCAGGAGGAAGAGGCCATTAGTCATTCCCTGATCAGCAAGTCAATTGATGGAGCCAGGAAAAAAATTGCTGATAAAATTTTATCAGAATCAACTGCCCGCTCGCAGAAAGAATGGTTTGAAAGGAATGTTCCGGAACACAAATCATAAAGAACTCCGAAAATCCCTGTTCCCGGTCAATTTCCCATACTAACGTGGTACAGTGTTTGAAAATTTATCTCAAACATGTAACAATGAAAACATTTCAACTTTCAGTAATGAGTATGGTGATGATGGCCCTGGTGGCAACGGGTTGTAAAACCATGAGCCGTTCCCAAAAAGGTGCGGCCGTTGGTGTGGCCGGCGGTGGAGTAATTGGTGCGGTGATCGGGAAAAAAATGGGTAATACTGCCGCTGGTGCGGTTATAGGAGCCGCTATAGGTGGTGCGGCCGGTTCCATTATCGGCAGGCGTATGGACAAGCAGGCCGAAGAAATGGAAAAAGTACTGGGCGATGCGGAAGTGCGCAGGGAAGGGGAAGGCATCGTAATCAACTTCAAGGAAAAAGTGCTGTTTGGCTACGACCAGTCTGAACTCAGTACCGGTTCCCGGTCCAGCCTGGACAAACTTGCCAACATTTTAAAGGCTTATCCTGATACCGACATCCAGATCATTGGTCATACCGATTCAAAAGGAACGGAACGTTACAATGAACGTTTGTCGGAGCGCAGGGCTTCCGCTGTGGCCTCTTACCTGAGGGGTAACAATATCCCGGCTTCACGCATCTCAACCCTGGGCATGGGCGAATCTGATCCCGTTGCCACCAATGATAGTGATGAAGGCCGTTCCCTCAACAGGCGCGTGGAATTTGTGATCACAGCCAATGAAAAAATGAAGGAGGATGCGAAAAAAGAAGCAGGTAATTAATTTTATTTGCCGACCATCCATTCCCAAACCGTCTTGCTTGCAGGACGGTTTTTTTTAATTTTTTCACCGCCAAGAAAGAAGGGCGCCAAGTCAATGGCCAAAAGCTTCTCTCTGCGCAACCTCTTTTTCTCCTTTTCTCTGCGGTAAAAGTCAGAATCAGGATTTACAGGATTTTAAGATTTACAAGATGAGAGTTGTTTATCAACATTCACCCTTGGCGCCTTTCTTTCTTGGCGGTAAAACTCACAATCAGAATTTACAGGATTTCAGGTCTTACAAAATGAGAGGTGTTTATCATTAAGACAACATCCACCCTTGGCGCCCTTTTTTCTTGGCGGTAAAACTCACAATCAGGATTTACAGGATTTTAAGATTTACAAGATGAGAGTTGTTTATCATTAAGACAACATTCACCCTTGGCGCCCTTCTTTCTTGGCGGTAAAATCCACTTTTCTCTCTTCATAACCTACTTTTGCCCCTCCAATATGAAAGAATTAGCAGTCGTAATACCGGTCATGAATGAAGAGGATAATATCCAGCCCCTCCTCGAAGCCGTACAACAAGCCCTCGCCGGTATTGACTATGAAGTGATCCTCGTAGATGATGGTTCAACAGATGCCACCCGTAAAAGAATCATGGAATACGGAGATGAAAGAACCAAACTGGTTGAACTCAGAAAAAATTACGGGCAGAGCACCGCCATGACTGCCGGCATCGATCATGCCAATGCGCATTACATCGCCATGATTGACGGTGACCTGCAGAATGATCCCACAGATATTCCTTTCATGCTGGAACTCGCCAAAAAAGAAGAATGGGATGTGGTGGCAGGAAACAGGAAGAACCGCAAGGATGGGATGGTACTACGCAAGGTGCCCAGTCGCATCGCCAATGCACTGATCCGCCGCATGACAGGCGTTTATATCCGTGACTATGGCTGCACCCTCAAAGTATTCAAAAAAGATATCGCGGAAGACCTTGGACTTTACGGTGAACTCCACCGCTTTATCCCGGTGCTGGCCAAACTGCAGGGAGCCCGCATCACGCAGGTGGATGTAAAGCATCATCCCCGGAAATTCGGAAAAAGCAAATATGGCATCGGCCGCACCTTCAAAGTAATCTCCGACCTGGTGCTGATGGTTTTCTTTAGAAAATACCTGCAGAAGCCCATGCACTTATTCGGCACCATTGGCTTCATCAGCTTCGGCATTGGCTTAGTGGTAAATCTCTACCTGCTCATCCTCAAAATTCTAGGACATGATATCTGGGGCAAACCAATATTGATATTAGGACTGATTTTTTTACTGGGAGGAATTCAGCTCATTACCATTGGCATACTCGCGGAGATTGCTGTGCGCACCTATTTTGAATCGCAGAATAAAAAGACCTATAACGTGCGATCGGTTTACCAGAAAGAAAAGAATACAAAGACCCTCGAGATCACTGTCTAGTGCATCAGGATCTCCTTATGTAAAAGAAACCATTTGTAGAATTCCTGCAATCCTTCCTGCAGCCTGGTGGAAGGCTGGTAATTCAATAACCTTTGTGCTTTTGAAATATCGGCGAAAGTATGGGGCACATCACCTGCCTGCTCGGGCAAATATTCGATCCTGGCTTTTTTACCCATTACGGTTTCAATCTCACTGATAAGGTCTTTCAGTGAAACGGAATAATGATTACCAAGATTGATGATCTCAAACATGCTCTCACGGTAATCAATAGCCGCAATTATTCCTTTCACTATATCATTAACATAGGTATAATCGCGGCTGGTGGATCCATCGCCATACAGAGGAATGGGCTGGTCTTTCAGAATGGACCTGGTGAATTTATGAATGGCAAGATCAGGTCTTTGAGAGGGCCCATACACGGTAAAGAAACGAAGCGCGATAAAACGGATGCCATGCAGGTGGCTGAATACATGACCAGCGCCTTCGCCAGAAAGTTTGGTCATGGCATAAGGGCTGATGGGCTGTAACTGTTCCTCTTCTTTCCAGGGAAGATTTTTATTGACCCCGTAAACACTGCTTGACGAAGCAAAAACGAATTGCTTTACCCCGGTATCCTTTGCGAAGTCGAGCAGCATCTGTGTACCCAGCACATTGGTGCGCTGGTAGGCCAGGGGAATGGTGATGGATGGACGAACACCGGCACGGGCAGCGAGGTGAATGATCACATCTACTTCCTGGGGGAGGATCATTTGCAATTCCGCTGAACTGAGGTCGTCGATATTCCGGTCGATGAGCATGATGCTCTGGTGTTTTTCAAACCCTTCTGTGTTGATCAATTTTAGCTGGCGGGGATAAAAAGGATCGAAATTATCAATGATGGTGATCCTGGTATCCTGGTCCTCGAGCAAAGCATTCACAAGGTGACTTCCGATAAATCCTGCTCCTCCTGTTACCAAATAATGTTTTTTATACTGGCTCATGCCCTGCCTTTTATCTTTGTGACCTAAAACTTTAAAGTGTTGCAAAGTACAGAATATCGGAATTACAGGATGGCCGTTATTTTCAGCCTGGTCCTGGCCCTGCTGGTAGGTTTTTTTGTATTTTATTTTGGCAAGGAAGATTCATTCCTGCACATCAATAAATACAACCATCCTTTCTTTGACCAGTTGTTCCAGTACTGGACCTACCTTGGGGACGGGCTGATCTGGGTACCTTTGTTCTTATATGTGATCCTTTTCAAAAGAAAATTTTTTGTTGCCATCCTGGCTTCGCTGATCATCTGCACGGTGATCACTCACTTCCTGAAAAGGGTGGTATTTGCTGATGAACTACGGCCTGTGCTGGCACTCGGCGCTGAAAAGATCCGCATCATTGACGGATTCAAACCACATACCAATAACAGTTTTCCCTCAGGGCATACCAGCACGGCTTTTACGCTGGCCCTGCTGCTTTCCTATTTGGCAAAAAACAGGTTCTGGGTTTTCTTCTTTCCGTTGGTTGCTTTTTTTGTGGGGTATTCAAGGGTTTACCTGGCGCAGCATTTTGTTACTGATGTTTTTGCTGGTATGCTGATTGGAATTTTATCTTCCTATTTATCACTGCTGGTGTATAGAAAATTCAGGCGGAGACAGGAGGCCAAAAAACTTGAAAGAGAAGGAAAGGAAGTACAGGTGACCAGTTGATTTTTTCTTTGCTTCCTTCGCGGTTAACTTTTTTGAAAGGCAGGTTGTGATAATAATGAATATAGCCGGGAAGGCGGGAAGACGGGAAGTAGTTTTTCAAATTCAAAGCTCTGCGCAACCTCCTTTTCCTCCTTTCTACGCCAGCAATAGCTTCAGCGAAGGCTGGTCTCTGCGGTGAAAACATTTTAATCTTCTTTAATTCCGTGTCAAACACCAGCTTCAGGTACCGCCAGCAAAGGAATTCTAATATTACCTGAAAGTTTATAAGTCAGGTTCGGTTGCAATAATTTTTCAAGAAATGTTTTCTCCCTTGTAAATAACATTAGCACCGTATCTTTCATTTTACCGGTGTAATTCAGGATATCCTCTGCAAGAGGTGTTTCAATTCTATTTACCAATACGTTCACCGGTACATTGCTGATCTTTTTTGAATCTGCAATTCTTCCCAAAGATTCTTTGCTGATGGTGAACTCCACTGCTTCCACAGGACAATTAAAGAATTTACCCCAGATTTTAATCACTGGAGCAAGCCGGCTTACCCGATTTAATTGCACGGCCACCTTGCAATGCCTGATAGTGGCAGGTTTCCAGTTGTGCGGAATTACCATCACAGGAAAAAGGGAATGATTCACCATCACTGCAGTATTGCTTCCGAAAACCTTATCATACAAACCAGTACTACCATGCGTACCCATCACCAGTAGTTTGGCTTTTGACTGCAGCATGCGTGCGATTAGTCCGCCGGAAATAGTGGCTGATTCTTTCACCAGCACCCCGATCCTGCTATTACCCGCCACACCCAGCTTTTCCCTTCTTTTTCCAATTACTTCCCGGATCTTTTCCTCCAGGATAAGGGTGGATCTGCCATCATATTTCCAGGAAGAAGGATATTGTTTTTTCACCCCGTCATTGGTAATATGGATCACTTCAATGGACCGCTGGCTGGCGGACCCTATCAAAAGAGCCTGGTCAAGGGCCAGTAACGCGTTTTTTGAAAAATCAAATGGAATGAGTATTGCTGCCATGTTAATAAGTTTAGTTCTTTTGACCTGTTTTCAAAAATACACCCCTCCGCACCGGTTCTTTAAAATTATTTAACGAAACCTTACTCTATACCTGCGGCCAATCAGTTAAGAAAATGACCTGCGTCATCCAGCCCCAGCGGAAAGAAATGCAATTTTAAATCAAACACCCCGGAATGAAAAGCATACTGGTACCTACTGATT
>JAEYUA010000147.1 GCA_023433755.1 Bacteroidota bacterium
CACTATGAGCGCCGCCGCCCTGGTTACTGCTATCAATAAAACCCTTTTCGCTGTAAGCAACGATGATCTGCGCCCTGTCATGACCGGTGTGTTCTTTGAGCTCAATGAAAATTATATCCAGTTCGTGGCTACCGATGCACACAGGCTGGTGCGGTATAAAAGAACGGATGTAAAATGTCCAAGATCGGATTCTTTCATTGTGCCGCGCAAGCCACTCAACCTGCTCAAGTCAGCCCTGCCTGATAATGAAGATGAGATTACCATCAGCTATAACAGCAATCACCTGTTCGTAAAGCATGGCACCACGCAGATGAGCTGCCGCCTGATCGATGCCCGTTTCCCTGATTATAAAGTGGTGATACCTGCCGACAATCCCTATAAAATGGTTGTCAGCAAATCCGACTTCCAGTCAGCCCTGCGCCGCGTAAGTGTGTTCAGTAATAAAAGCACCAACCAGGTAGCACTCAATATCAGCGGTAGTGAACTGCAGCTCGCCGCCCAGGATGTTGATTTTTCCTTTGAAGGAAATGAGCGCATGAAATGCCAGTACGATGGCGAGGATCTGACCATTGCCTTCAATGCCCGCTTCCTGATAGAAATGCTCAATGCGGCTGACAGCAGTGAAGTACGCCTGGAACTTTCAACGCCCACAAAGGCTGGTATTATCAAACCAACTGAATTGGATGATGATGAAGAAGTGCTGATGCTGGTGATGCCATTGATGCTGAACCAGTAAAAAATTGTAAATTGAATAAGGCCGGGCCAAGAGCCCGGTTTTTTTATCTCGGACCATTCAATGATACATCATGGATTTTGTTGAACTCCGGTCATTTGACAATTATCTTGAAGCGAATATTGTGATGAACATGTTGAGGCACCATCATATCAACTGCCATCTCAAGGATGAAAATATTGTGACCATTGATCCCTTCCTCAGCCCGGCCATCGGCGGTATGAAACTGATGGTGCATCACAGCCAGGTGGAGAGGGCCTGGGACCTGATGGATGAAGCGGAAAGAGTCTACCTGAAAGAAATTCCCTGCCCGGTCTGTCACGCTCACGCCCTGCAGGCTGTAAGCATTACCCGCAAACATTCTTCAAAGTTCGCCGCCCTGCTGAGTATGTTGCTGAACGGGCAGTCGGTGGAAGTGCGTAAAGTTTACCGGTGCGGTTCGTGTGGGTATGATTTTAAGGAATTGCCAAAAGGAAGTGAGAGGTCGTGAGACGTGAATCGTGAGGCGTGAGATAACCACCTCGCAAGCCAGATATTATTATAATCTCAGGCCGCCATTCTCACGTCTCACGATTCACGTCTCAGGATTTTGTAACTTAGCAATAACCCAATTGAATAACACTCTATGTGGCAAAACATCATTGACCACTTTCAGACCCTTGAAAACAGGCCGGTAGAACGGCTGGTACTGCTGGTTTCCGGAATGTTATTGCTTTGGGTGATTGAGGGTGCTATCCCCATGCTATCCTTGAGTTATCGCAAGAACAAATGGAAACATGCTTCAGTCAATTTTTCTTTCACACTTATCCATCTTTTGATACACACCGGTTTCGCGGTATTCATTGTATTGATTTCTGATTACTGTGCGCAGGCGGGCATCGGGCTGGTTCACTGGTCAAATGCAGGCATTTTATGGACCATTATCATCTCCTTCCTGGTACTGGATTTTTTTGGTGGATGGCTGGTGCATATGGTAGAACACAAACTTCCCTTGTTATGGCGTTTTCACGTAGTGCATCATTCCGATAATAATGTTGATGTGACCACCGGCTTAAGACATCACCCCGTGGAAAGTGTGCTGAGGGGGATATTTTTCCTGGCTGGTGTTATCGTGGCCGGTGCGCCCATGTATGCGGTTATGATCTTTCAGACCTTGTTGGTTCTGTCAACCCAATTCACGCATGCCAACATAAAGCTTCCCCGCTGGATCGATAAACCGCTTAGTTATGTATTTGTTTCACCGGGCATGCATAAGGTGCATCATCACTGGAAACAACCTTATACCGACAGCAATTATGGGGCAGTGCTTTCTATCTGGGATCGTCTCCTGGGTACCTATCGCCACCTGGATCCATCGCAAATCAAATATGGGCTTGACCGTTATTATCCCAATGAAGAAGATGAGAACCTGGGCATGCTGATGAAAAAACCTTTTGGAAAGATGCAATAGTTTACCGGCTTCAACCTACATTAAAAATCAAAACTCCACCAGTTATCTTCGCAGCCATGAAGACCATTGCCATGATTCCTGCACGTTATGAAGCCAGCCGCTTCCCGGGAAAGCTCATGCAAAAGCTGGGCGATACCACCGTGATCGCGAGGGTTTACCTGGCTGCCCGCGATACCGGGCTTTTCGACGATGTGGTAGTGGTAACCGATAGTGATATCATAGAGGAAGAGATCCGCAGGTATGGAGGCGAGCCGGTACGCAGTAAAAGATCTCACGAAAGCGGGACCGACCGCATTGCCGAAGCGCTGGAAAATATGGAGGCCGATATCATACTCAATGTCCAGGGTGATACCCCTTTCATCAAAAAAGATCCGCTGCAAAAATTGCTGAAGCTTTTTGAAGATGAATCCGTGCAGGTTGGTTCGCTAATGCAATTGATCACAAAACCGGAAACCGTTGCTGACCCCAACAGGGTAAAGGTTTGTGTAGACAGGAATATGAATGCCCTCTTCTTTAGCCGGAGTGTTATACCTTATCCAAGGAACAGCTTTGCACCCGCAAACTATTATGAACATATCGGCGTGTATGCTTTCAGAAGAAAGGCACTCCTGGATTTTACCTCGTGGCCGGTAACACCGCTTGAAGACGCTGAAAAAATCGAGTGCCTCCGTTTTCTTGAGCACGGACTCACACTTCGCATGGCGCTCACAGATTATATTGGTGTATCCATAGATACGCCTGAAGACCTCGAAACCGCCAAATCATCTCTTTAAATCAATAACTGCTATGATGAAATTTTTTTCCGTACTGGTGATCACCCTCCTGCTTGCCTGCAATAATAACCCCGATGCCGGCCAGGCAAAAACCGCTGACAATAAAACCATTGAAAAAAACGACTCTAAAGAATCCGTTGGTGAAAAATCACACTGGGAGGGAAGTTTTACAAATGGGATGAAAGAAACCACCATCAGCTTCGATGTGTCGGCCGATGGCACCAGGCTGGAGAACCTTACCTTTTCCGGGTACTGGTACTGCGATGGCAGCCTGACCAGGGATATCCTTGGCCCGGAAAAAAGTTTTACCATTCAAAACAATAAAGTCGATGGTAGCATCAGCGAACCCGAGAACGGGGGCGCCACCGCTACACGTTATGAATTGCACGCCCGGTTTGATGGCTCTAAAGCCTCCGGAAGCTTTCGCATGAACATCAATGCGCTGGCCTGCGACACCTATGTGCTGCAGTGGACCGCTGCCAAAAAATAGCTGGTCCTTCATTTGGATTCTTCGTAACTTAAAACATAAACTATTTTTATGAAAGCAATCCTGTTGGTGGGGGTCCTGTTCTGCCTGCAGACATCTTTTGCACAAAGAATTGTCGATGTAACCAGTGGTGACAACCAATTGGGGCCGTCTTCACTTTATACCGTAAGTGGTAGTCCGTTTGTCAATGATAAATATGTAAAACTTGTAGAGGGCACACCTTATTTTCAGAAAGATTATATGGATGGTATGCTCGTGACAACCACGGGCCAGGAATTCAAAAACCTTTCCCTCAAACTCAATCTTCATACAGGAGAAATCCTTTACAAAAATGAAAAAGGGGAAGAAATGATCACTACAACATCTATCAAAGAAGTGATACTGACTGATGCGCTGGGTAATAATTTCAGATTCATTCATTCCAGCGCCCTGCCCAGGAATGAAGCCGGCCTTCTGAAAGAAGGGTGGTACCAATGGATGGCCTCAGGAAGTGCAAGCCTCTATAAATTCTATAACAAGCAGCTTACCGAATCCGCCCCTTACGGTTCTGCAACAACGGAACAAAAAATTAAAACAAAAGAAAAATACCTGGTGGTTTATAATAACGCCTACTTCGAGATCTCCAAAATAAAAGACACTCCAGGTATCCTGGCCAATAAAAAAACCGAACTGGAAGCCTATCTCAAAAAGGAAGAAAAAAGCAGTTCCCTTGATGACCGGCTTACAGCAATCATCCAGTTTTATAATGGGCTGATAAAATAATTTAAATAATAAAGGTTCAGGGCGGTCAATGATCGCCTTTTTTATTGCACCCTATCTTTACAGCAGATATTCCAACATGTACAGGGCAACTAAATATTTCAGGTATCTCCTTCCTCCCAACCTGTTTGCAACCAACCGCACCAAGGATATTGTTCACGTGAACCCGGTAGTGATCCCACTAAGAAAAGATGTGGAGAAAGTACAGGTAACAGTTTATGACTATAACGCCACATCACTCACTGAAGAAGTTTATAATGAAGTTGCGCCCAGCATTCCTTTCAAATCGTCTAACCGTATTAGTTGGATCAATATTGACGGGCTTAGGAAAAAAGATGTAGATCATATCGGGGAACACTTTGGCATTCACCAACTCATTGCTGAAGATATTCTTAGCATAGGCCAGCGTCCAAAAATGGATGAGGTTGAAAACATCCTGTACTGCCTGCTCAATATGCTTTATTATAATGATGCTACCCAAACAGTGGAGCATGAACAGGTAAGCATTGTACTTGGACATGAATTCATCATCACCTTCCAGGAAGACCCCAGCAGGGATGTTTTTAATCCAATACGTGACAAGTTGAGAATCGCTAACAGCAAACTTCGACAGCGCGGGGCCGACTACATGTGTTACACCATGATCGACCTGATTGTCGACAATTATTTTTTCGTGATGGAAAAGCTGGGCGACAGGATAGAACAGGTTGAAGATGAGGTGATCCGCAACAGCAATAAAAGAGCGCTGGCAAAAATAAACCGGTTAAGAAAAGAGCTCATTGTTTTGAAAAGAAACATTGCACCTGTCCGCGACCTGGTAGGCAGTATCATCAGGAGCGAGAGCGAGCTGCTGGAAGATGCCACCACCAAGTACTTCAAAGATGTGCATGATCATATCTCACAGGCTTACGACCTTATTGAGAACTACCGCGACATCATGATCAGCATGCAGGATCTTTACATCAATAATGTGAACCTTCGCATGAACGAGGTAATGAAAGTGATGGCTGTTGTAACCTGTTTGATGGCGCCCGCAACGGTGATCGGTGGAGTATTCGGGATGAACTTTGATGTGATTCCCACCTCACACAATGAATGGGGTTTTTATACGGCTGTTGCTTTTATGTTACTGATACCCGTAGTGATGTTGTTTATTTTCAAAAGACGTGGCTGGTTCTGACGACTCACGATTCACGTCTCACGATTCACGATTTAATCCTTCCTCACTTCCCACCGCTTCGGGTAGGCATGACCGTCAGCAGATATCATTTCCTTATAAGTGTACATATGCCAGGTATCGGCGGGTACATCATATCTCCAGATCACGGGCCTGAGGCTGTCACCCGAAATCTCCCTGGCGCCTGCTATCATAACCGTATTGGCATCCTGCCATTTTGCATCAAGCACAGTACCCATGGTGCCAAAAAAAAGTAGCTGCCTGCGAGTGTTGTTTTTTAGATTGATCAGTCCCAACTCAAAATCGGGGCCGCCAGCAGCCAGTACGGTCTTTCCTCTCTGCTTAACAGGTATATAATTATACGTTACAGGATCTATGGCATAACTGGAATCAGCATTATAAATAAGATATTCCCTGAAGGGATCCAGCATCCTTGGCTCAATCTGATGCACTGTGGTATCTGTTTTCATTTCGGTTTCACCTCCCTCAAATTCTGCATTGGAAAAATCATTGCCGGAACTTGATAAGTAACGGTATAATTCCGGGAAGGTTTGGTCTACGGGTGGCACCGTCACCACTTCATCAATGATCATGCTGTCAGGAAGGTTTTCCGAAGGATGGGTTTCATCGGAATTGTTGCAGGATAAAAGGAACAATGCAAAGGCGGCGAATGCTAAAAAGTTTTTCTTCATTATTTGCTTTTATAAACCGGTACGGTGCTGCAGGGTTCACCATACATAATGCTTTTAACCTGCGGTAATAATTGCCTGGTGATCTCCGCATAAGCAAAAGGTCCGATCTCGCGGTCACCACACCCCTTTACAACGATGCGCTGCCCGGAATATTCTGTTGTATTAAGATTCCTGATTTTCTCAATTACCAGGTGTTTTTCAGCTTCGGTTACCGACCCTGTATAAATGGTTTTTGCTACGGGAGACAAGGTGGATGAGACCAGCATATAAGCCCATACCGGTATGATTGCATCCGCACTGCAGAAAACGGCTACATGTTTGTCCTGGTATACAGAAAGGTCCAGGTTCTTCAGCGACTCCCGGAAATCTTTTTCTTTCAGGATCATCCCCATAAAAAGAAAGTCTTTCAGGTCGAAAGGCTGGATGGCTTCTGCAGGTAAAAAGCTTTCCAGGTCGAGGCTTACCAGTCCGCTGTTTGCTACTTTATTTACAATGGTCTCATCCATAATATGCAAAATTAGCTGGTAAGGGCTAACAATGGGGATAAGCAAAAGCCAAAAAAGAGCATAAAAAAACCGCCACGAGGGCGGTTTTTATTAAACAATTTTGAATTTATCAATAAAAATCTGCTCTCTTATCCTTTATAGATGCCGCTTTCTTGAGGGCTTCCACGAGTGAGTTGAGACCCGCCTGCTTTGCCTGCATTTCCAGCATCATGCGCTGGTCCTGGATGGATGCAGCTTCCACAGGTGTAGTCGTCTGGTTTTCTA
>JAEYUA010000001.1 GCA_023433755.1 Bacteroidota bacterium
CACTAAGGCTTCGTATCCCTTATTCAAGTACGTGACAGGGTCAAATTTTTTTTGATCTTCAATTTTATAATGAGGAATGATGCGCACCAGTAATAAAACTTCTTCCGCATCTTTTATGACCAACTGATTACCCGAACTCTTAACCGAACCATTTTTAGCCAATAACCTGCCCAGGCCTTCATACCCTATAACTTGTCCAGGATTCTGGTACCTGAAACCTGTGGCATAATGAAGTTCATTATCGTTTGCCCTGGCATTCCAATCAAGAATATGTTCATTTACAAAAGACTGCTGCGTCCATTCTACCGGTCTCCTGTCAAAATAAATCCTGCAATTGATCTTTGCTGTTCCTTTGATCCTGATCACAACCATACTATCAGCTCGTGATACAAAGGTTGATCTTTTGAAAGTCCCTTTATCGTCCTGCCACTCCACAATGGCTTCACCTGTTTCATAATTCACGCTGCGCTGGTAGCGACTGATATTGGAAGGTTCCTGGAAAATCCTGACATCAAAAGCGGGTATGAAAGGATCACGTTCATCAAAATATCCCTGTGCTTTGCGCAAGCTGTCGGGAAGCCTGGCGGCTTCGGTGTACTTTCCTTCCCTTAACAACTGCCTGATGCGGGGAATATGGGATGCCTGTTCGAAAATTTTTCCGGAACGCTTGCGCGGCAGGTATAACAGGGTATGTGAAAGAATGATGGTCTCATCATGTGGTTGTCCCATTACCATTGCACCCATGGTGCCATTCCCTGAAAGCAGGGCATGTTCCCAGTTGGTGGCGGGCTGCCAGCTTGTAAATCCTTTCACGGGATTTTCAAAAACGGTTTGTGCAGGCAGCACATGTGAGTATAAAACCAGGCATATCGTCAGAAGCCTTTTCATTTTGCAGAAACTTCAATAGCTGCAGTTTGCAGGTTAGCGGCAGATGCGGAAATACTGATTTTGCCGGTGCGCCCGTTGGATTGCACGATACAAAGCACCTTGCCATTAAGCGCAGTATGCTGGTCACTTTTAAAAGGTTCAAGACTAACCGGGTCGCCACTATCCACAGCAGCAATAAATCCCCCGCCATTTACCTGGAATTTAACCAGGTTCTTTGCATTTGGTACCACCACTCCATTCCTGTCAACTATAGTGGCGGTTATGAAAGAAAGGTCTTTTCCATCAGCGTTGATGGTCTTCCTGTCTGCATCCAGAATGATGCGGTAAGCCGGTCCGGCGGTCCTGATCTCTTTTTCGAGAACCTTCTTACCCTGCTTTATGCTCACGGCTTTTACCACACCAGGCGCAAAGGGCAGGCGCCAGCTTACATGAAGTTCATCGCCCTGTTTTGATCTTTTGCCTAGCGATTTCCCATTCAGAAATAATTCCACCGCGTTTGCATTATTGTAATAGGCCACTACATCAACCGTATCACCCTGCTTCCAGTTCCAGTGCGGTAACAAGTGCAGTACCGGTTTTTTTGTGAACACACTCTGGTACATGTAATACACATCCTTTGGAAAACCCGCGAGGTCTATAATGCCGAAATAAGAACTGCGTGCCGGCCAGGGATATGGCGTGGGCTCTCCCAGGTAATCGAAGCCGGTCCAGATATACATGCCTGAAATAAAATTATGCTTCAGCAAAATCTTTACACTTTCTTCATGCGTACTGCCCCATGGCGTGCTTACATGATCGTATGCTGAAATGGTAAGATCCGCATTACCACCGGTGAAGGGTTTATCCCAGGCTTCGGGCCAGCGCCGGATAGAGTCAGCAGGGTATAAATCATAATGCCCCCTCGTAGCCAGTGCGGACGTACTTTCGGTAATCACCAGCTTTTTACCGGGGTGGTCTTTTTTAAAATCCGCCCATTGTTTATGATGGTAGTTATACCCGATCAGTTCAAATGCGTTGGAATTGATCAGGTGATTCCAGGGTGTTACAAAATTATTAGCGGTGGTAACGGGACGTGTGGTATCAAGAGCATGCACAATTGAAACCAGTTCCCTTGACATTACGCGGCCAATAGAATCATCTCCCCACTGTTCATAGATCTCATTTCCAACACTCCACATGAAAACAGAAGGATGATTACGGTCGCGCTTCACAAAATCTTCCAGGTCTTTCCGATGCCACTGGTCCCAGTCCAACGAATAATCAAATGCTGTTTTGGATTTCTTCCACATATCATAGGATTCATCCATTACGATGAAACCCATTTTATCTGCCAGCTCCAACAATTCAGGTGCAGGTGGATTATGCGAAGTGCGGATGCCATTGCAACCCATGGCCTTCAACAATTCCAGTTGTCTTTCCAGTGCCCTGGTATTGATGGCGGCACCCAATGCCCCAAGGTCGTGATGATTGCACACGCCCAATATCTTCAAAGGTTTTCCATTGAGAAAAAATCCTTTGTCCGCATCAAACCAGAATCTCCTGATGCCAAATACCGTTTCATATTCATCCAATACAAAATCGCCTTCACTGATAGTAATGATGGATTTATACAACCGGGGTTGACCAACCGACCATAATGCCGGGTTCGTAATCTGAATCTTGAAATCATTCTCGAATGAAGGATCAGTCATTTCAAGATCCTGGTGGCTGGAAATGGTATCCTTATTTCCTGACAGGCTCACGATTTTCTGTGTAACCCTTACCTTCTTTTTCCCACCCTTATTATTTACAATGGTAAAGCGGGTATGGATGGTGGCGTTCTTTTCCGTAACAACCGGTGTTGTGATAAAGGTTCCCCAATGAGCAATATGAATCGGTTCTACGGTGGTAAGCCATACATTCCTGTAAATGCCTGAACCACTGTACCATCTTGAATTGGGCTGACGGGAATTGTCAACCTTCACCACGATGTTATTGGGTTCACTTTCATAATTGAGAAAGCGGGTGATCTCATACTGGAAGGAGATATAGCCATTAGGTCTTTTACCTACGAGGTTTCCATTCACATACACTTCACTGTTGCGGTACACTCCATCAAATTCGATATAGATCCTTTTATGTTTCTGGTGGGAAGGAATGGTGAAAGTTTTCAGGTACCAGCCTATGCCCCCGGGCAAAGCCCCGCCACCTGTACCTGCAGGATGTTCCCTGCTGAAATTTCCTTCGATACTCCAATCATGCGGCAGATCCAGGGCAGTCCAGCTTTCATCGGTCATACTTTCATCGTGGTAAGATTCTAAACTGTCCAGTTTGAACCTCCAGTCACTGTTGAAACTGACACGGTTCTTATGTTGTGCATAAACTGGTACTGTAAAGAATAAACATATCAAGAAATAGAATAGCTGCTTCATGTTAAATCTTTAATCCCTGTATAATCTCAGCACCACCACATCATGCCCGGGTATGACAGCACGGAAATCTTGTTTGGTAGTTCCCTGTTCCTTCATAGCCCAGATATTCCTGACCTTGTAGGGTTTCGCCTTTGCATCAAGTGATAAACCCGAAAGGGTATCTGTTATAGTTTCCTGCAGCCAGTTAAAATCGATTTGCCGCGAATGAATGCTGCGGTTGAGAAATGCAACCGCCCAGTTTCCATCTTTCAATGGTTTGAGCCAGGTCTCCACACTGTCCTTCACCTGGTAGCGGTAACCTTGTATCCCCAGCACATCCTGGTCAATCGCAATGATCTCTTTATTCGTAAGGATCTTCCTGGTTTCTTCTGTCATGCTCCGCAGATCATTTCCTGCAATGAGTGGTGCGGCCAGCATCGCCCACATGGAAAAATGCGCACGGTTTTCTCCCGCGCTCAGTCCATTTCCGACTTCCATCATATCCGGATCGTTCCAATGATCCGCCCCTGCATACCCCCGCAGCCCGTGCTGCCTATCCAGGATTTGCATGACACCCCACGACTTCCAGGTTCCATGATCCTTCACACAATCAAAACAATGATAGATATCTCCCGTAGTTCTCCAGAGATGGCCAACAGGTTCTGCCCACTCCCAGGGTTTGTTATCACCCCATTCGCAAAGACTGAAAACAATGGCGCGGCCTGAAAGGGCCAGGGCCTTGCTCATGGTGGTGTAGGCCTCTTTCGCATTAATGCCTTCAGTATTGCACCAGTCGTATTTTAAATAGTCAACACCCATGCGTGCATAAAACCTCGCGTCCTGGTATTCATACCCCCGGGTACCTGGATAACCCGCGCAGGTTTTGGTGCCCGCGCAATTATATAAACCAAATTTCAAACCCTTGCTGTGCACATAATCTGAAACGTATTTCATTCCTCTCGGGAACTTTACCGGGTCGGCAACAAGATCGCCGGTAATGCTGTCTCTTTGCATTGCCATCCAGGCATCATCCAGCACCAGGTAAGTATAACCAGCTTCTTTCATGCCTGATGATACCATTACATCAGCCATCTCCAGCACCATTTTTTCATTGATGTTGGAAGCGAAAGTGTTCCAGCTATTCCAGCCCATGGGTGGGGTCATGGCCAGGCCCTTAATTTTCTGGGCGGAGGCATTGAATGAGAAAAAAATCAAAGCAGCTAAGAGTGTTCTCATTTTAAAAATTTACCGGTTATACCTGTACGTTATAACATAAATCAATCAATCACAACATAGGATACAGACCTGGGTGGCAGGCTCACCCTGATGCCATTCTGCGTGGTTGCAGAAAAAGCTTTTATAGTAGTGTATTCAGCAGCAGGCCCACCAGAGATCTGGGTGGGACCTTTGCCATTCACGATAACCTTCCGGGAGAACTGACCATTATCCGTACCACCCAGCAGCGTATACCAGTAAAAGCGGTTACCCGCTGATGTATTCTGAAGAATCACGCTGGTGGTTTGAGGTATATTGCCCTTATTCACAAGGATCACTCCTTTTTGCCCCGAAGTAAAAGTGGAAGCATAAGCCTGTACACCGCCGATTACTGAACTGTTCACCAGCCTGTCGCCGATTAGCTTCTGGAAATAATACATGTAGTAGAAAGCGGGCCTTGGATTCCATTTGCTCACACCACCGGGTTCATCACCAATGTTGAACAGTCCGTGGTCATTGCCGTTATCCCAGCCATTTGCCAGGTCCCAGCGGCTGGTCATGCCATATTTATTCTTCAGGCTTTCTCCCAGTAGGATGGCAGCATGGATGCCATTGATAAATGAAACCTGCTGCATCGAACCCTGTGAAGTGATGTTCCATTCGTTCAGCGCAATGGGTTTCATTGCAGCACCTGCCATGGTTATGGCATTCTTCACATAGTTCATCATATATACCATGTGATCGCTGGCCGTGTTGAGAATCGTGGGCACATCGGCATTGGTCTGGTAGGGCGTGAAATAACTATGGATCACATAATAATCTGCCTTATTATTCATATTGCCGAGCACACCGGCATTCCAGCCATGATCGGTGGGTGTTTGCCAACTCTCCGGTTGTTTTTCCAAAAGGTAAGCCCCGATATAAATAGTTTTTCCAATTTCCTGCGCTGCTTTTTTCATCGAGTCAACAAACACTTTCACATGCTGTCCATATAAAGCGCCGGTAATGATTTCCGGTTGGCCATCCTGGTTGTTGGCTGTGTTGATGCGGTAACCGGCTTCCCAGGTTCCATTTGTTTCATTGCCGATCTCCCAGTATTTGGTACGGCCATTATCATATCGCACCCATTCGGCTGCCAAATGCGCTGCGGCCGCAACGGGATCAGGGCCGGTTCCGTACCTCGCATAACCATAATTCACCGTAATCATTCCCTTGTTGCCGGTCTGCTGCAACATGTTGTAGTAGTTATCAACTGAAAGTGTCCAGTAATCTCCGTTCTTTCCATACCAGTATCCTGCCGGTGAGGATACACCATTGGCATTTAAAAGTTCGGCGGGAGCATCTGCCGGTTTCTGGTTGGGCAGGGCATTCCAGAAAAATATATCACTGATACTGCCTCCCGGGAAACGGATGATATTCGGTTTTAAATTGGTGAGGTGGGTCATCAAGGGCGCTTCGGTAACCATCTGCGACATCCAGATATTGGCATTCTGACCGAATATGGAACCAGGCACTTTGGTAACAACATCTGCAACATTGATGGTGACAAATGAAGTAGGATTTACCGTTGGTATGGGTTTCTCCTCAAAAGAAGGTGGCGTAAAAGTTTTTGGCGTCCAGTCATCCAGGAAAAAGCCCATGGTATTGGCCAGTGGCGGATCAACCGGAGTCACCAATGTATCTTCAGGTGGAGGGTTGGTACCGCCGCCGCCGCTGTTCTCTTTTTTGCAACTGCACCAGCCAATAAGCAAAACAGGAAGCAGGATGCTGAGCGCTGTTTTCATACATTATTTTTTTATGGTGGTGACACCACCGTTGTACACAATTGTTTTCGATGCCCTGGGAGCATTGTCGATTCCCTTTGGGTTTTCTTTACTGATCCATACAATATGAAACCTGCGTTTTTCCAGCATACCGTTAAACTTACCCTGCCTCTTGCCAATGGTCAGTGTTTTAGTTTTTTCATTATAATCAAAGCGGATAGTGGCAAAAGCGCCTTTTTCATACTGGTAATTTTCTCCTTCATCTTCATATAGAGTGAAAGATGCATCACGGCCTGTATAAACATAAAGGGTGATGTCTGCTGCAGGTTTTTCTGAAGTGTATTGCAGGTCGGAACCAAAGGGAATGATGGAACCTTCTTTTACATAGACAGGCATTCTTTCATAAGGCGTGCTAACGGAAATTGTATTTCCCCCTTGCTCGAATTTCCCGGTATAGAGATCATACCAGCCATTGCCCCCAGGCAGGTAAACAGATTTTTGCTTTTGCCTGTATGCGTAAACAGGGTTGATCAATAAGGAAGGGCCAAAGAGATACTGGTCGTTGATGTTGATGACCTTATCATCTTTGGGATAATCCATCACGAGCCCTCTCATCATGGTGCCATCCTTATGATAGGCTTCACCCGCAAGCGAATAAACATAAGGAAGCAGGCGGTAACGCAGCTTGTCATAATACAACATGCTTTGATAAGCAGGATGCGTTTCAGGTGCAATGTTATAGATCTCTCTAAAAGGAAATTGTCCGTGCACACGGAACAATGGAACAAATGCTCCAAACTGGTACCAGCGTGTATTCAGTTCCCTCCATTCTTCCAGGTCCTGCGCATTAGGTCTTTCAAATCTTCCTTCCACGGCAAAACCTCCGATGTCCATAGTCCAGTAAGGAAGGCCGGTCATAGAGAAATTAACACCGGCAGAGATCTGCGCGTGCATATCATGCCAACGTGAAGCGATATCACCACTCCAGGTAACGGAGGCATAACGCTGCAATCCGCCGAATGCAGAACGGGTCAAAATGAAAACACGTTTACCAGGATCAGCATTTCTTTGTCCTTCATAAATGCCTTTTGCATTCTGTAAGGGATAGGCATTGAGATAAAGTGCGGCCGGACCCAGTGCGGTCGGTGTCATCTGGTCTTTACGTCGCTGGGGTGAAACATTGGAAAGAATATCCGGTTCACTCGCGTCCATCCACCAGGCATCCACACCTTTTGAATACAGTTTGCGGTTGATGAGGTCCCAGAAACCTTTTTGCGCGCCTTCATTGAAGGCATCATAAAAGGTAGAAACATAACCCTTCCCGATCCAGTCGCGCTGGCGGTCCGCAATATTCCTTTTATACAACCAGCCTTTTTGTTCAAATTCATTATAAGCAGGAATGCCTTCGTAAAATTTGGGCCAGACAGAGATCATAAATTTCAGCCGGTAAGTTTTCTGCAATGCGGCAATAAGACTGTCAGGATTTGAAAATCTTTTTTCATCAAATTCCTGGCTGCCCCATTCATTTTCCCTCCAGTAACTCCAGTCGAGTACAATATTATCAAGCGGTATTTTCCTGTCGCGAAAGGTCTTTGCCACTTCCAGCATCTCCGCCTGTGTTTTGTATCGCTCACGACTTTGCCATTTACCAAAGGCCCATTTGGGAAGCATCACGGCTTTGCCGGTGAGTTGCCGGTAAGCTGCTATCACACTGTCCATGTTTTTGCCATGTACAAAATAATAATCCAACTGGCTGCCCGCTTCTGAGTTGAAGCTGAACTGGTTTTGTTCTTTTTCCGTTAATGGTGGTAAACATTTTAAGGAAACGTATGACTCTCCGCCGTATGGGATCCATTCAGCTTTGAAATCATATTGCTTACCAGCCTCCATGGAAACATCCAGTATGGCTGAACCCGGGTTCCAGTTCTGCCTCCACCCGTCCAGTACCAGTTGATCATTGATCCATACTTTTAAATAACCGGCATAGGTAAAGCGGAATTTATGATCACCCTCAAAATCCGAAGCGATTTTTCCCTCCCAAACTACCACCCCTGTATCAGGAATAAATTCTTTGGGCAGGAAAAGTTTAGAATCGTTCAGGTATTCATAACTGATGCTGGTCTCTGCTCTTTCCACTGCCACCACTTCTGGTTTATTCTTACTGTTGCTGTAAGTGGCTGTGATATATCCCTGCTCCCCGTTTTTAGAAAAAAGTTTCAATGCATTCAATGGCTGGTAAGGCCTTACATCACCAAACTGGGTGATTGAATTATTATCCCAGAGAATACCGTAATTCTTTCTCGACACAAGGAAAGGCACCGCTACTTCGGTATTGTTTTGAAATAGCAAAACCTGGTAAGATTTGTAATTCATCAGCCCGTCCTGGTGCTGACCCAGTCCATACCATGCATCATTATCAGAAGTTTCGAATGCCTGTTTTACAGAATAGGCCGCCGCCCCTTCGAACAACTGCGGTTGCAACTGCCTGCTGAACGGCTGTTCAGAAAGCAAATGTTTGCCCGCGGAATCCAGGTAAGTGATGGAACCACTCTGTTTATCTACTACCAGTTCAATGGCGGCTGTTTCCAGTCGGAATTCATTATCATTTTCTTTTGTGGTAAATGATGCCTGTCCTTTTTTAAGATCCAGAACCATCAAACTGTTATTCACAGGCGACCTTCCTTCAGCTACGCCAATAATCCTGAGTATATGATCATCTATCACACGGATGTGAATCTCATGAGCCTGGCCGGGGTGGTGAAACCGGGGCTTAACAATAATGCCTTCCGGTGTTTTGATTACCTGCGCCACAGCCCTGTTAAAGGAAAAGTTCAGTATAATGAACAGTACAACGTATTTCAGCATCAGAAAATTTTAGACTGGTTAACATGGAAATTCAATGACTGACCACCCACAGTAATCCTGAACTCACCCTTTTCTACATGCCGTTTCAGGTCCGGCGCCACAAAAGCAAGACTGGAGATGGGCAATGTAAATCTTACCTCCCTGGATTCTCCAGGTTGTAATTCAATCTTTTCAAATCCCCTCAACCTGGTAAGATCAGGAGTGAACGAAGCGATGAGATCAGAAACGAACAACTGAACCACTTCCTTACCTGCACGGTTCCCTGTGTTGGTAACCCTGACAGTGATGGTGGCAGTTTCACCCGGACCAAAATTGTTTTTACTGATGGCCAGGTCACTGTATTGAAAACTGGTGTAGGATAACCCAAATCCAAAAGGATACTGCGGATTGGTTTCACCTCCCTGCGGATTGGTGGCACCTTCAGAAGGTTTGCGGATATAACCGGTAAGGTCATTCGTAAACCTCGGATAGGTAATGGGAAGTTTACCACTCGGGTTAACATCTCCTGTTAAGATATCTGCCAGCGCGTCTGCTCCATAATTGCCGGGCAGGTATATATTTACTATCGCGGAAGCAATGGGCTCGATTGAAGAAATGATACGCGGCCTCCCTTCATTCAAAACAAAAATGACAGGCTTACCCAGGTTAGCAAGTTTTGTAGCAAGGAAAATTTGATTGGCGGAAAGGCTGAGGTCATGAAGGTTACCAGGTGTTTCCGTATAACTGTTCTCACCCAGGCAAACTATAATATAGTCAACATTTTTAGCAGCTTCTACCACAACCTCTGTATTGAGGATGGTATCCTCCAACGTATTACCTTTCGGTTTATACACAACACCTGGTTCATACACAACATTTGCACTGCCAAGTTTATTCCTGAGCGCTTCAACGATTGTATTGTACTGTGCGCCGTATTCATCTGTTTTATCACCCTGCCAGGTATAGGTCCAGCCTCCATTGAGTGTACGCATGGAATTGGCATTGGGCCCGGTCACCAAAACCTTTGCTGATTTTGAAATTGGCAGAACATTGTTGTTGTTCTTCAGCAGGGTGATGGATTCCGCCGCTGTATTGTATGCTGCTTTCGCGAATTCCTCGCTTCCGAATTTTGGATACTGCCCAGCATTTGTTACCGGGGTTTCAAAAAGACCGAGCTCGAATTTTACCCTGAGGATCCTTCTTACCGCATCATTGATCCTTTGCTGTGAAACCTTTCCTTCTTTCACCAGGGCCAGCAAATCTGTGGTGAATGATTTGTAATCATAAGGGATCATCGACATATCACAACCCGCATTGATGGCCAGCGCAATGGCTTCTTTGATATTATTGGTGATCCTGTCACGACGGTACACATTTTCAATATCCTGCCAGTCGGTGACCACAAAGCCCGTAAATCCCATTTCATTTTTAAGAATGGTAGTCAGAATATGTTTGTTCACGTGAACAGGAATACCATTTATAAGAGCTGAGTTCACCATTACATTCCTTGCACCTGCGGCAATAGCGGCACGGAAGGGAGGCAGGTGGTATTCTCTCAAATAATGTTCAGGTATCCAGGCATCACTCCTGTCCTTTCCCGATTTAGGATCAGAATAAGCGAGATAGTGCTTCAGGCTGACAGCAATTTTTTCTTTGCTTGTTAAAGGATTTTGCACACCTTTTACAAATGCGCTTCCCATTTCTGAAATGAGATATGGGTCCTCGCCATAGCCTTCCCAAATGCGTGACCATAATGGATTCGTGCCCAGGTCAAGCGCGGGTGAAAAGGTCCATGGAACACCTGCCGCTCTTGATTCATAAGCTGTAATCACACCAGCCTGTTGCGCCAGTGCTTTATTCCATGTGGCTGCCTGCCCGATGGGCTGCGGAAACAAAGTGCCTCCGCCGATATAGCTCACACCATGAATGTGATCGAGTCCGTACAACACCGGGATGTTCAGTCTTGTTTGACCGGCTGCAGCCTGGATCTCTTTAATGATACGGTTCCAGTCCTGCACAGATTGCAGGGGACCAGGTGTATTGAGTATGGACCCGATTTTATAATTCACCACCGCGTCCTTCATCTTATCTGAAAAACTAAAAACATTGTCCTTCGATGAGCCGAGCGATTCAATGGAAACCTGCGCCATCTGTCCAACTTTTTCCTCCAGCGTCATTTTGCTAAGCAGGAGATTGACTTTCCCTTCAATAACCGGGTCGGTTTTTTGCTGGGCAGCAGCCATCAATGGAGAAAAGCTTAAAAGCAGCAGCCAGTTTTTATTCAGCTTCATGTTGTGCATATTTTAGAATCGATGAAATGCGTTCGCTTATTTCAAGGCAGGCACGTGTATTATGATAAGGGCATTTCCATACCCCCACCTTGTCTTCCTTTTTCATGGGTGCATAATCTTCCAATACGCCCCAATACCATTCACCACAGGTTTTATCATGCATGAATTGCTGTACAAACTCCCAACTTTTCAATGAATGACCGAGGAAACGCTTATCGTTGGTGAGCTGCCAGGCATTGAAGAACCCCACCATAGCCTCAGCCTGCGGCCAGGAATGTTTTTCTTTAACAAGATGTCCCGTTGCGGGTTCGTATTCATACCAAAGACCTCCATCATGGTCAAGTCCTTCTTCGGCTGCCTTTGCCATTTTAATGGAGCTATTTTTTACTTCATCCATCAGTTCTTCCGCGCCGATCACTTCGGCGGCTTCCTGTACCAGCCAGGCGGCTTCTATATCATGCCCATAGGAAATGGTTTCTGATCTTGGGTTCCAGGCATCATCAAAAAACAGGATGAGGTGGAAGTTTTTTGGTGATATGATATGTTGTAGAAAAATCTTTATGAGTTCTTCAATTCTTTTCCTAAGTCCTTCATCAGGCCATACCCGGTAAAGATTCACGAACCCTTCCATCACATGCAGGTGGGTGTTCATGGACTTTCTTTCATTCGCGTCCTTATCGCTCAAGCGCAAGACATCCATCTCCTTCCACTCCCTCGACAATGCCTCTATATAACCACCGTGTATGGTATCATAACTATACTTCACAATGTCATGGTAAAGGCGGATGCCAAGATCCAGCGCTTCTTTTTCTTTAGTAATCCTGAAATATTCTGCCAGTCCGTAAATGCCGAAGGAAAGCGCATACACCTGCTTTTTCGTATCCAGCGGCTCACCTTTGTGATCGACCGTCCAGTACAGGCCTCCGAATTCCTTATCAATAAAAAAATCAGCTATGTAGCGGAAGGCTCTTCCAGCGGTGATCCTGTAATCTTCATTACCGGTTTGCCGGTATGCAGAAGAAAAAGCCCAGAGGATGCGGCAGTTGAGCACTGCACCTTTGGGAGCAATGGAATGAACGATATTATCATGATCGATGCGGCCTACAAAACCTCCATGCGTTTCGTCAATGGTGTGCTGCATCCAGTAGTTCAGAATGGACTGCAGTTCCCTGTTCATTTCATCGCGGTATCTTTCGAGTTGGCCCGGCATCCTTAAGTGTTTTCATAATTCAAAATGGAAACCCAGCGCGGAACTGTGTTCGGCATTGGCATCTCCTTTCCTGTTCCGGTCAATAATGCCTTTCAGTCTATTTACAGAAGCATCTGATGTGAGACCATCCTCTCCATTGTTGATGGTATAATCCACCAGGCGTTCGATGGTGGAAGTGGCCACGTGCTGCCGCGTATCTGAAGATGCATAATAGATCAGTACCCTGCCATCATCATCCAATATCCAGCCGCTGCTGAAGAGCACATTGGAAACATCACCCACACGCTCCTCTCCTTCCGGACCCATAAAATAACCAGCGGGTTTGTGAATGATTTTGGTGGGATCATTGAGATCCGTCATAAAAACATACAAAGTATAACGAAGCCCCGCTGCTGTATTCCGAACTCCATGTGCAAGGTGCAACCAGCCCTTATCCGTTTTGATGGGTGCCGGTCCCAGCCCGTTCTTTGATTCATAAACGGTGTGATACAATTTCGGATCGATCACGGTTTCTTTGGTGATGACCGCGTTGGTGATATCATCACAAACACCAAAACCTATCCCGCCGCCTTTGCCGGTATTGATAAATCCATCCTGGGGCCTTGTATAGAAAGCATATTTGCCATTCACGAATTCCGGGTGCAGCACCACGTTGCGCTGTTGCGGTGAAGGTGTTTTCAGATCCGGAAGCCGGTCCCAGTTTTTCAGGTCTTTGCTACGTACGATACCGCATTGCGCGATGGCGGCTGTCTGGTCGCCTTCCGGCGCGGAAGGATCGCGGCGCTCCGTACAGAACAGTCCATAGATCCATCCATCCTCATGCGCTACCAGCCTCATATCATAAACATTGGTATCAGGCTCACTGGTTTGCGGCAATTGAAGCGGGTAGTCCCAAAATTCGAAACCATCAATGCCATTATCACTTTCCGCTATGGCGAAAAAGGATTTGCGGTCCAGGCCTTCCACACGCGCAACCAAAAAATATTTTCCATCATGCTTGATGGCACCGGCATTAAACACGGCGTTGATGCCAAACCTTTCTATTAAAAACGGGTTGGTTTTTTTATTGAGATCGTAACGCCAGAACACGGGTGCATGCGCTGCAGTGAGTACAGGATCCACATAACGCTCTACGATGCCGTTGTAAAAATCCTGCTTCGCGTTCTTCCTGTCAACCAGCTTCCTGTATTGCTGCTCCAGTTGCTTCAGGTTGGTTTCAAATGCTGTATTCATGGTCTTTTATTTTTTTGCCCTCAGGCATTTCATCAATAGGATCATCATCTTCGAGGCGGTTCCACCAGGTTTTTTTAAGTATCACGATAATGATAGCGAGAATGACTACAGTGATGATCAGTGGAAGCTTCATCATCAGTACCAGGTACATGGGTAAAAGGGTAAGGCAGCACTGGCCGATAATACCGATCACCACGTTGAACATATCCAGTTTGAAATTTTTATTGGGCTGGAAAGAAGGATGGTCTTTTTTGACTTCCTCGAACACCGGTTTCCAGAAACCCCAGGGTCTTACATTGCGGTAGAATGATTTCAATACCGACATGTCAGTTGGCTTTCCCGCGTAGGTTCCAGCAATGCTGGCTACGAATGATATTACAAAAAGTAAAGGCCAGGTGTAAAGCGGAACAATGCCTTCGAAAATATAGGGAAAGGCCAGTGCCGCCGCAATACCCGCTATCATACCCCAGAAAAATCCATTGGCATTAAAACGCCACCAGTGCCATTTCAAAACATTGGCAGCAATAAAGCCACCATACAAAGCACCAACGATCCATTGCAGGATGCTGTTCACATCACCGGCAAGGAATCCCATGGCAATGCTGAGGATCACTACCACTATACCTACGATGTAACCCACATTGGTCACCTTGCGGTCTGAAGCATTTTTGTTCACATATTTTACATAGATATCATTGAGGATATAAGCCTGCGCCGCATTGAGCGTTCCGGCAAATGTGCCAATGAAAGCAGCGGCAAGACCTGCCAGTAATAATCCCATCAGCCCGACCGGCGCGAAACTGTAAATGGCTGCCGGCAATATCTTTTCAAAATCAATCACACCGGCGGTGCTCAACTGGAGTTTGTCAAAGAAAATAATTCCCAGCACCGCGAAACCGGTAATCATCAGGTAGCGTGTTGGTAAAAGGATCACAGAAACCAGACCGCTCATCTTCGCCGCATCTTTGGGTGACCGTGCGGAGAGAATTTTTTGCATATCATAATTCGGTGCGGGGCCGGCAAGACTCGCGAGAATGCCTTTAGCTACCATGAGACTGAAAAAGATCATGAAAGGTTCGTACTGGTCGCTGGCGATCTTCTCATTCACTTTCGCGTTGATGCTGCTCCAGTCGAGATCCATACTCCAGCCGAAAAATGGATTGCTCCAGCCCTGGGGAACTACAAGGGCCTGATCCTGCAAGTGATACATGGCGATCACCGCGATAGCGACTGCCGCGATGGTCATGATCACATATTGCACCACGTCGGCCCATACAATACTTTTCATACCGCCAAGAATGGCATAGATCACAGCGATGAGGGTGAACGCAGTTCCGTAAACATG
>JAEYUA010000015.1 GCA_023433755.1 Bacteroidota bacterium
CTTAAGGTGAATGATTTATAGAACTGGTGCCCGTTAGCGAGGTTGTTTTGTTTTAAAAATTGCCTGTCGAATAAGAAATTGATTCCCGCCTGGAGACGGGTCCTGTAACCGAGAAAATAATTTGTACTCAGGTTCACTGAAGGTATGATTCGTGTAAAATGTTCACCCACGTTCTGATCCATTTCCCAGTCCCTGAAGGCCTGGAAATTAAAATCAGCGTTAATCATCGTCCGGTTATTTGGAAAAAATCCAAAACCATAAAAAATATTCAGCCTGGACTGTATGTAGCGGGATGTATCTTTAAATGAAGAGTTCAGATTTCCATTGTATGCGGATTCTCTTTCAACACGCTCAAGGGTCCATAATCCTGCAATACTTGCACCCATGTTTCTTTGCCATTTCAAATTGACGGGTACATATCTTTCAAAATTAAACTGCGGACCAAATTCAATTGAAATATCTCTCGAGTCATTCTCGTAGAGATTTACATTCCTGGTTTCACTATCATCATAATTAATCGCGGCTCCGGCCACCAAGTTCACGCTCCAACTGCTACCTGATCTTCTTAGAGGGTTGAATGCAAATGTCCAGTTATCATTGGTGATCGTAAAATGCCTGATATCTGGCTGATTTGAAATTCCCTTCTCGCGAATGAATTGATCTATCTGTGCCAGTTCATAAATTCTTCTCCGCCTGTAATCAAATATCCTTCGGTTATTTAGATCTGTCACCAGTTTAGCCAATTCATTCAGGGTATTTCCATCAACAATTTTATCAGTCAAACCTTGTTGTTGAAGGTCATTGATGATATACATCGCCACCTGCGCGTCTTGTACATTCTCAATTCTGCCTTTACCGGTACCGATAGAAAAATGATTGCCTGCTGACAACTGGGTTGATTCACTTTTTATATAAGGATCCGAATCTTTACCCCGGTTCAAACCTCCTGATAACATATTAGACCATTCGATAAACCAGTTATTTTTTCTGAAGTGACGTTGATTGATATTCCAATAAAGATTTCCTTGCTGTGAACTTGATTTAGATGTGATATCATTTGTTACGGATTTATTGTTCCTCAAATAGGGATGGATCCTGAAATTCTGATAGGATTGCTTTTTTTCCGTGCTCACAACTCTTTGAAATTCCACTCTTGAAGGCCAAAGTTGAAAATAGCTGTCCTTGTCTTGAACATTGGGAAAGGAAATTTCTGATTGGCCCCCGGAAGCAGACAGAGATAATTCCAAAGCTTTGTAACCCGGCGTTCTGTACTTATAATCTTTCAGTTTGAATATTGATGAATCCTGTGCATGTGCATTGCAAAAGAATGCAATGAAAAGAAGAAGTAAAATTCCCTGTTTCATAAGCAGTAATTGTTGGTTTGTTTTTCTCCTTTTCAAGGTAGGCGTCATTCGAAGAAGGATGTGTCAAGGAATTTCTAAAGTGGATGTAAGCAAATGTTAATTAGAATTCCAAACTATATTTATTATCATCATAGCCTCCATAAAAAAAGCCGGCAAAGCCGGCTCTAAATATTCAGATCTAATAATAATTTTCATCCTGTGATACTGTCCCTCGCAGCTCGCAGCTCAAAGCCAACAGCTAATGGCCAACAGCCATCAGCCCTTGTACACTCCCGCCATCGTCTTCCCAATATCCGCAGGACTCTGCACCACGTGAATGCCACACTCCGCGAGGATCTTCATCTTTGCCTCTGCAGTATCTTCCGCGCCGCCAACAATAGCACCGGCATGTCCCATTCTTCTTCCGGGAGGAGCGGTTTGACCGGCTATGAAACCCACAACAGGTTTTTTATTACCTGTTTCTTTGATCCATCTTGCTGCTTCCGCTTCCATGCCGCCACCGATTTCACCGATCATTACGATGGCATCAGTGTCCGCATCATTCATAAATAATTCAACCGCTTCTTTCGTAGTTGTACCGATGATGGGGTCACCACCAATACCTACAGCCGTTGAAATACCCAATCCGGCTTTGGCTACCTGGTCAGCCGCCTCGTAGGTAAGCGTACCTGATTTGGAAACAATACCGATTCTTCCTTTTTTGAAAACGAAGCCAGGCATGATACCCACCTTGCATTCATCTGCTGTGATCACACCCGGGCAGTTAGGGCCGATCAGCCTGGTATTTCTTCCTTTGATGAAGTTCTTCACCTTCACCATGTCCTGAACGGGAATGCCTTCAGTGATACAAACGATCAGTTCCACACCAGCATCCGCCGCTTCCATAATGGCATCAGAGGCAAAGGCCGGGGGTACGAAGATGATGGAAACATTGGCGCCGGCTTCTTTCACACAATCTGATACGGTATTGTACACACGTCTTTCGAGGTGCGTGGAGCCACCCTTGCCCGGTGTAACACCGCCTACCACGTTGGTGCCATATTCGATCATCTGTGTAGCGTGAAAACTGCCTTCCGTGCCGGTGAATCCCTGCACCAAAACCCTTGAGTTCTTATTAACCAGTATGCTCATAGCTTGTATTTAATGCCCGAGGTTGCGGGACCGCAAAAGTAAGGAATTAAGCTTTTGACTTGTCCCGTATCTCCAAACATCAAAAACCGCTATTGCGTATACTTTAAAAATAAGATGATCTTACTTCCTGTTACCAATGGAGCCACCGGGGACGCCACCGGGGATAAACGGATCCGCCCGAGACTGTCGGTCCGGTGGACACTGCCGGCCGGGCTGCCCTCATTCACCAGGTAAACATCCTGGAACAGGATGGCATCAGCACCTTTTTGCCTGGCCTTCTTGATAGCTTTCTCCTGCATCAGTTCCAGTTCTCCCTGCATATATACCCCATAGTCAGGATATCCTTTTCCAATGATGGTATAGGGTTTTTTGATAGCGGAAGGATCTACGTAAACATCTACCTGTTTTGTTGGCGATAATTCGGTGCCCAGGTAGCGGACATTCACAGAAAAACAAGAAACAAGAAAAAAGCTTGGGAAAATTAAAAGGTAGATACGAGACATAAGCTTTGATTTGGTGATTGGATAACCAAATCTCACAAAGGCTCTGTCATGTTGGTGTTAATGGACCTCTAACAGGAGGATATAAAAAAGTTAATCCTTTTTCTCATCCTCATCTGTGGGTGTAAGCGGCGGACTGTCTTCATGCGTAAGTTCTTCCATGTTGCGGTCAGCCGAAATCTTCCCGGTTTCTTCGAGCATGCGCATATCCTTTGCATCCTTCAGGAAGGATGATGCGAAAATGAAATCATTGAGTCTTTCATTCTTGCTAAAGATGATCTCACTGCTATTGCCTTCCCATTCCTTTCTTCCCTGGTACATGTAAATGATATGGTCACCGATTTCCATCACGCTGTTCATGTCGTGCGTATTGATCACCGTGGTGATGTTATATTCCACGGTAATTTCTTTAATCAGTTGGTCAATTAGCCCGGAGGTTTGCGGATCCAGCCCCGAGTTGGGCTCGTCCACAAAAAGATATTTTGGATTGAGCACGATAGCCCTGGCAATGCCCACACGTTTCATCATACCGCCGCTGAGTTCTCCCGGGAATTTTTTATTGGCGCCCTGCAGGTTTACCCTTTCCAATACTTCATTCACCCGTTTGAGTTTGTTTTTACGGATATCCTTAGTGAACATATCGAGCGGGAAAATGATATTCTCTTCCACGGTCATGCTGCTGAAAAGGGCCGAACCCTGGAAGAGCATGCCGATCTCTTTACGGATTTCCTTTTTTTCTTCTGTGCTCAGGTTCACAAAATCCCTTCCGCCATAGGTGATGGAGCCGCTGTCCGGAGCAAACAATCCCACGATGCATTTCATGAAAACCGTTTTGCCACTGCCGCTCGCACCGATGATCAGGTTACACTGCCCGGCATTCATTACCACGCTCACATCTTCAATCACGGTCTTCCCGCCAAATCCTTTCTTCAGGTTATTTACTTCAATCATATTCTAAATTTCGCAAGACTGATCAGAAAAACAAAAAATGAGAGCAGCCAGAGTGCAAACAAAACCCTTTTTACCTGAAACAAATCATTATTACCGCCTTTATCATCAAAAATCTCGTACCAGGAAGAGGGTACGAAATATCTTTTGATTTTTTCATTAAACCGGTAAATCGATTCATTGCTGATGCGGTGGTGATAATGCAATGGCCACTTTTGCTGGTAATAATCCGGTAGTTCAGCAGCGTTCACGAGATCGCTAACCGCATCCTGTTCGATGGAGCGGTACACAGAAATTTTTGCCTTAACAGAAGCGGAGTCCTGCACCGCGGGCAGATCAAGGAAAGCTCCATTGCGATTGCGCAGCGCAAGCAGGTTGTTAGTGAGATCCACCATCACCCATCTGCCCAGTTCAGGGATATAGGCTTCGTTCAAAACATGGCGGTCGCCGGGTTTCATCATTTCTATATAGCGGCTGGCAATGTCCTGCGACCAGGCAAAATAAGAGAACATCGCCGCGAATTGCCCGCACCATAATTTTTGCGTGGTATCGGCCGATAATAATTTGAATTGCTGCAGGGGGGACAAGGGGGGCAGCTCCGCGGAAGGTGTGCCAAGCTGCCGGTGAAATTTTTCATAAAGAAAACTACCGGTTTGCAAAACCCTGTCAAATCCTGACAAAGAATCTTTCAGCACGCTGTCCATGATCTTTTTTACTTCCGTGAATTCCTCTGGAGGATAATCATTGATCATGCGGCTCCATTTTTCCGAGCAGGCAGGATCGCAGGTCTGGTAGAGTGAACGGTAACTGGCATAATGCCGGTATTGAAAATGATCACGGAAAATGAATACAAGAAGATTTAATCCTGTAAGTACAAGAAACACGATGAGCCATAACTTTTTTTTCCGCATGTTACAGTAGTAAGGCTGAGAGTACGTAGTCTGCCAGCAGGATGGTAATACAGCTCACGATCACCGAACGGGTACTGGCTCTTCCAATCTCCAGCGCACCGCCTTTTACATAATACCCGTAATAGGAAGGAATGCTTGAAATGAGAAAGGCGAAAGTATAGGCTTTCACCATGGCGAAAAAAGTATTGTAGGGAATGAAGCCCATCAAAAGTCCTTTGTCAAATTCATCAGTGGAAATGATACCGGCCATGGAACCAGCAAGGCGTCCGCCCCAAAGACCCAGTACCGTTGCAATCACCACCAGCATGGGTATCACCAGCAGCGCCGCTACAATCTTGGGAAGAATAAGATACGCCTTGGTATTGATGCCCATAATTTCCAGTGCATCGATCTGTTCAGACACTCTCATATTGCCAAGTTCACCAGCGATCTTACTACCTACCACACCTGCCAGAACGATACAGACGAGGGTGGGTGCGAATTCAAGGATCACGGTATCCCTTACGATCTGAGCAATGGTATAAGTGGGAATGAAGGGGCTGGTAAGCTGGTAGGCAGTCTGTACCACCGATACCGCACCAATGAATACGGAAATGATGGCGACGATCCATAAAGAGCCGATGCCGATCTCCGAACACTGGTGCATGAATTCCTTCCAGTACATTCTCCAGTTCTCCGGTTTGGAGAACATGCCTTTGATCATTAAGAGAAATTTGCCGATTTCACTGAATAAGGTCATAGTGGTTGTTTTGCTTGAAGGCTATTGGCTAATGGCTAGCCCTGCGTTGTTTCGTCTTTGCGTTTCTTGAACCGTTTCCACCATGGTGATTTCTTCACCATTTCCTCTGCTGATACCTGGCTTTTGATCTGTGCATCGATCACGGCGATGGTGGCCATGTTCACGATATTACGGACAGAACTGCCCAGTTGCAATACATGCACCGGTTTTTTAAGTCCCAGCAAAATCGGGCCAATAGCATCGGCGGCACCCAGTTCCTTCAAAAGGTTGTAAGCAATATTGCCTGCTGCCAGGTTGGGGAAGATCAGCACATTCACATCTTTGTCAACCAGCTCGCTGAATGGATAATTCTCCCTCATCAGTTCATTATTGAAGGCGATGCTTGCCTGCATTTCTCCATCAATAATCAGACTTGGAATTTCTCTTTTTACAATATCCCTTGCTTCAGCCATTAACCTGGCTTCCGGTGAATTGCTGCTTCCGAAGTTTGAATAACTCAGCATGGCAATCCTTGGGATGATATTGAAATGACGCACCTCACGGGCTACCATCATGGTGATCTCTGCCAGCTCCTGCGCCGTCGGGTGAAAGTTCACAGTTGTATCTGCAAGAAATAAAGGTCCTTTTTTAGTAAGCATGAGGTACATGCCTGCTATCCGTTTGGTGCCGTCTTCCATACCAATACATTGAATGGCGGGGCGGATGGTATCGGGATAATTTTTGGAAAGACCGGAGATCATGGCATCGGCGTCACCTGTTTCCACCATCATGCTGCCAAAGTAATTGCGGTCCTTCATCACTTTTTTGGATTCATAAAAATTGAATCCTTTGCGGTTGCGTTTTTTGAAGAACAGCTCACCATACTGGTTGCGCCGGGCTTCCTCGCTATCGTTGCGGGGATCAAAAATGGGCAGTCCTTCCAGGTCGATGCCATTACCCTGGGCGATGGCCTTGATCTTGGTCTCATCACCTAACAGTATGGGATAGCCGATACCTTCGTCAAATACCACCTGCGCGGCTTTGAGGATTTTGAGGTTATCCGCTTCGGCAAACACAATTCTTCTTGGGTCGCGGCGAGCCTTGTTGCCAAGGATCCGCATTACCTGGTTGTCGAGGCCCAGTCTTTTATTAAGGTCATTGGCATATCCTTCCCAGTCATGAATGGGCTTTGAAGCCACACCACTTTCAATTGCAGCCCTGGCCACTGCAGGCGCCACTGTTGCAAGGAGTCGGGGATCAAGCGGTTTTGGAATGATGTATTCAGGACCAAAGCTGATGCTTTTGGTATTATAAGCCAGGTTTACGATATCAGGTACAGGCGTCTGGGCCATTTCAGCAAGCGCTTTTACCGCGGCCAGTTTCATGGCTTCATTAATCTGCGTGGCACGTACATCAAGAGCGCCACGGAAGATGTATGGGAAGCCAAGAACATTATTTACCTGGTTGGGAAAATCACTGCGGCCGGTGGCCATAATCACATCATTGCGTGCGGAGGTAGCATCCTGCCAGGAAATCTCAGGGTCTGGATTGGCCATGGCGAAAACGATAGGATTCTTGGCCATGCTCTTCACCATGTCCTGTGTTACCACGTTGCCCACACTCAGTCCAACAAAAACATCTGCGCCTTTGAAAGCCTTGTCCAGCGTTGTTTCTGAGGCTGCATTGGCAAAGCGGAGTTTGAAACCTTCCAGGTCTGTTCTTTCTTTATGCAAAGCACCTTTACGGTCGAAGATGCAGAAGTTTTCAGGTTTGGCACCCAGGCTCACATACAACTGCACACAGGCCATGGCAGCGGCGCCGGCCCCATTTACGACAAATTTTACCTTGTCAATTTTTTTCTTCTGGATCTGCAGGGCATTGAGCAGGGCAGCCGCGCTGATGATGGCGGTTCCATGCTGGTCATCATGCATCACCGGGATGGTGAGCTGCTCACGCAATTCTTTTTCTATATAAAAACACTCAGGTGCCTTGATGTCCTCCAGGTTGATGCCACCAAAAGTGGGCTCCAGTGCTTTAACGATCTGAACAAATTTTTCAGGATCCTTTTCATTGATCTCGATATCGAATACATCAATGTCAGCAAAGATTTTGAAGAGTACGCCCTTGCCTTCCATTACCGGTTTACTGGCTTCCGGACCAATATCTCCCAATCCCAGCACTGCTGTACCATTGCTGATCACTGCCACAAGGTTTCCCTTGGCCGTATAGCGGTAAACATTTTCTCTATTGGCAGCGATTTCTTTACAAGGTTCAGCCACTCCCGGGGAATAAGCCAGTGAAAGATCCCTTTGTGTTTTGGCTTCTTTCGTAGGTATCACTTCAATTTTTCCCGGCCTTCCTTTCTCGTGGTATTCCAACGCGTCTTTCTTGCGCAAACTATTCGCCATAAGTTTTTTTTACAATCCGCAACCTTAGCTGAGCCGTGACATCACGGCCGGCAGGGGTTGATAAGGGCTGCAAAATACAAATTAAATAGCGGCACAGGAGGGATGGCATATGATTTGAGCTACTGCAAGAAATTTAATACTATGGCAGATAATCCAAACAAAAAAGGCCTTGACGCCAAAAGGGTTAGTCAACAGCCGCATGAGCAGGCTTATCAAAGAAGGAAAAGAAAAGAAGAGCAGGAAGGTAGCCGGTCATCTTCATCCGGAAGAGGTTCCAGCCGTGGTGATTCATCCAAAGAAAGCTCCGGCAGGAGTTCTACAGGAAGGTAAGCTTAACTTAAAAGTGATTTTATAAACCTGCAGGAAGGCCTGCAGGTTTTTTATTGTGTGATCTCCACATCCGCCGAGGGGTTGCCTCCCCCGGTGCCGGGGTAAGGAAATATATTGATCAGTTTAATTTTATAACCGGATACGATCACTTCATTCTGGTAGTGAGGAGCCAAGGTTAATGTGGAAAGGTGGAAAATGGTTGAATGATTATTGACAGTGAACTTAAACCTGCCCTTTGCTACTCCCTGCCAGATGCAATTAACATTAGCCGGGCAACGCGAATCTTCTACCAGTTCTTCGAAACAGATATTTACATTCTGACCGCCAATGGTGAGTGTTTTACAACTGTTTTCACGAAGTCCTAAACCCTCATACTCCCTTGATTTTTTACAGGAAACGGCCAGCATTAAAAGGGCTGAGATAGCTATGAGCAGTCGCATGTTTTTTTTAAGTTGACAAAGGCTTTTGTAAAAGCGTTGCATCAGCACCCGCACCCATCCAGGCCATGATGCCGATACCGGTTTCGATAGCTGCTTCGTCAATATTAAATACAGGGGTATGTACACCCGCGGTGATTCCTTTTTGCTGGTTGGCCGTGCCGAGACGGAAAAAGCAGCCTGGTATAAGCTGGGAATAATAACCAAAATCTTCAGCGCCCATCCTGATCTCGGTTTCTTCCACATTGGCCGCACCCATGTAATCAATGGCAAGGGCTTTAGCTACTTCGTGCAGGTGTTCATTATTGTAAACCGTCGGATAGCCAACATCAATATGAAGTTCTAATTCAGCACCCATGGAACTGACCAGTTCATGGGAAAGTTTTGTGATGATTTCATGAGCTTTGAAACGCCAATCTTCATCCATGGCCCTGAAGGTGCCCATCAGTTTTACTTCCGATGGAATGACATTGGTGGTAAAACCACCCTGGAAAGAAGTGATGGACAGGACTGATGGTTTCAGTGGATTGTTATTACGGCTGATCACCTGCTGCAAAGCCACCACCAGGTGGGAAGCAACGAGAATTGTATCTGTAGTAAGATGAGGTGCAGCCGCGTGACCACCTTTGCTTTTGATGGTGATATAAATTTCATCTGCACTGGCCATGACCTTGCCGGCGCGGAAACTTAGTTTTCCTATTTCGAGCTGTGGATTTACATGCAGCGCAAAAATGGCTGAGGGTGCAGGATTTTGCAGCACACCTTCTTTGATCAGCAGGCTGGCGCCACCAGGATTTTTTTCTTCACCGGGTTGAAAAATAAGTTTTACGGTTCCTTCCCATTCATCTTTGGTTTCGGAGAGAATGCGGGCAGCACCCAGCAGGCAGGTGGTATGTACATCATGACCGCAGGCGTGCATGATGCCAGGTTTGGTTGACTTATAAGGAACTTCATTTTTTTCTTCTATGGGCAGCGCATCCATATCTGCACGAAGGGCAATGATCCTTGATTCCGGGTTTTTTCCTTTGATCATCCCGATCACACCCGTGGTGGCTTTGATCTCGAATGGTATGTTGAAGGAATCTAGTTTTTGCTGGATGAATTTGGATGTCTCAAATTCCTGGTAACTCAGTTCGGGATGGGCATGAAGATGATGCCGGACCTCAATAAATTCCGGTGCGTATTTTTTAGCAAGGGATTTGATTTTCTGGAGAAGCATAGAGGGCAAAAGTAGGGGAAAGCGGCGGGCTGCAAGGTGCTAGCTTCAAGCTGCAAGCGGCAAGCTGCAAGACCTTATGCGTATATGCATCTATTGAATTGGGTTTGTTTAATCTAGGTTTTGGGATTGAGGTGACCCCTCTCACAGCTCGCAGCTAAAAGCTCAAAGCTTTCCCAGTTTAACATGTCGCCCCGATGGGGTTAGGTGTCTGTTTGCGATGAATGAAATTGTTTTATAAGAGCTCCACCTTTATTTTAAGACAAAAAGTGGAAGAACAATGTTTGGATATTGTAGAAAGAGCAGGAGTGCGAGACTTAGCTTTTAGCTACGAGCTGCGAACTGGTCCTTTTAATTCAGATTAACGATACAATTATAACGATTGAAAAAAACATATGCATATCCGCATAAAGTCTTGCAGCTTGCAGCTTGAAGCTTGCATCTAATTCCTCACCCTATTCTGCTCTGCTTCCACAGCGCTATTATGATTCCGCTGGCGGCCCATCGTTTTTCCGAAATTATAGGAGAAAGTCAGCGTTGCATTGCGGGAATCAAACCAGTTGCGGTAAGTGCCATACGCATCTTTGATGCTGGTGATCACTCCATGATTCACACGGGTATAAAATACATCCCTTACGATCAAACGCAATGAGCCCTTATTGTTCAGGATCTTTTTACCTACCCCGATATTGAACTGACCCGTTGCACCACTGATGATCTGGCCAACCAGGATGTCGGTCCGGTAAAATCCGCTTAGCTCTGCTGACCAGCCTTTCTGAAAATTGAACTGGTTGGTGATGTTGCTGCCAAAATAAACCAGGCTGGTGTCAAGCTGGTAACCATACAGGATGTCATTGTAATACCTTCTCTGCACCTCGCCATATGCCAACAAGGTCCACCATTTGGCAGGTTTGAGTGAAACATCCAACCCCAGGCCAAGTACGGAACTTTTGCCGATGTTGGCCGGCCGGCTGATATAGATATTATTAGAAAGATCAATGGTCTCCTGGATGATATTGCGGGTGCTGCTGTAAGACAGGGTAGTGGTGATCTTATTTTTGAAAGTATGCGCCAATGCAAAGGCGTCAGTGATAGTTGGTTGCAGGTAAGGGTTGCCTACATAGATAGAAAATTTATCCAGTGGTGAAATAAAAGGATTCAGGTCCTGGTATACGGGCCGGTCAATCCTTCTGCCATAAGAAAAGCTGAGCTGGTTCCTTTGCACGGTATCCATTCTCCAAAGAAAAAAACCGGTGGGAAAGAGGTTGGTATAACTTCTCCTGAATGAGGAATCAGGCCTGGCTGTATTACCCAGTTGATGCCCTTTGGAAATGGTATTCTCCAGGCGAAGGCCAAGCTGCAAAGAAAAATATTTCCAGTCGCGGTTGGAACTCACATACGCGGCATTGATGGTCTCTTTATATATAAAATGATTGGTCTTATCATAATCGGGTTCAGTAACCTGGTTGAAAGTGTTGAAGTATTTAGCTGCATTATCAGTATTCACAAAACTGCTTTTGATCCCGCCGCTGACCTTTGCTTTGTCTGATACCGGGTGCGCATAATCTACCCTTCCCGAATATATCGAGATATCGGAAGGAAGATCACCTGTCAGCAGGTCATTCCATTTAAGATTTCCATTAGGCGCGAAAGCATGGTTGTAGAACTGCTGGTCAACCTGGGATATATATCTTACATAATCAATATCGGCTGCCAGTTCTTTTCCTTTGGAATCGAATTTATGCAGCAGGTTGATATTCGCGCTTCCATTTTTCCATTTACCCTGTTGCCTGTTATCGGCAGTGATGGAAGAATCTACATCATTACCTGCATTTCTTACAGTACTCCTATTGAGTGTACGGTCATCAGAAGGACGTGTGATTCCGCTGGTAATGATGCCCAGCGTGGTTTTGTCGTTAACGTAAAAGTCAACGCCAAGCCTGAGGTTATAAGCCTTGCTGGTTCTCCTGATAAAGGAATTCTGGAAAAACGTGAACCGGGGATCACCATCAGGATGAAAATAATAACGCTTTATGGTGAGATCATTCACTGAATTATTGAGTGAGTAGGCTGCATTACCAAAGAAATTCAACCGCGACGAACGGTAATTAAAATTGAAGCTGTTGTTGGCACGTGGGTATTTGCCCTGCCCGTAATTTATATTGAGACCGCCATTGAAGCCCGAGGTTTTTGTTTTCTTCGTTCGGATATTGATGATGCCGGCATTTCCCGCTGCATCATAACGGGCAGGCGGGTTCGTGATCACTTCAATTTTGTCAAGGCTGCTGGCAGGCAATGATTTGAGGTATTGAACCAGGTCATTGCCGGAAAGGAAGGTGGGTTTGTCATCAATGAAGATCATTACCCCGGATTTTCCTCTCAGGCTAATGCCGTCTGTTTCATCCACGTTTACACCCGGCGCTTTTTCCAGCATTTCCAAAGCCGTGGAGCCGGCTGCCGAAAGAAAAGCATCCACATTCATTACGGTACGGTCTACCTGCCGTTCAATGAAAGGTTTGGTAGAGCGGACGGTGATGGCCGAGAGACTGGAATTACCAGGCTGCAGGTTGATCAGGGGAAGTTCAACGAATGCCTGCGCTGCACTCAGTTGAATGTTTTTTGAAAAGGATGTCGCGAAACTTACCATCGACACCTGTAGAAAATAATTTCCTTCCCTGAGATTTTCAAATGAAAACCGTCCCGCGGTATCCGAGAGCATGGTTTTTACAACAGAAGAATCCTGCAAATTTTTCAGCAGGATGGTGGCATGGGAAACAGCGTTGCTGTCCTGGTCAGCAATGGAGCCTGAAATGTGGAACTGGGCATGTAACTGTAAGCTGGTCAATACACAAGTGAGCATGACCGATAGGGCAAATATTCGTTTCATAGCTAGCCGCTAAACTAAAGTGAGTAGCAGCGCATGAAATCTTAATTTGGGAAGAACGGTAGGAATTTTATTGGAAAAAAAACCATCATCCAGGGGCATGGACCAGGGACTATTCACTGTCTTTCTCAGGCGTGACCTCTATTACATCAGAAACTATCATCACACCTTTTGGAAAATAAATGGATAAAAGTTTCTGGTAATCCTGTGCTTCTTCGCGTGTCCGAAAATTACCTGCTTTCAGCTTGAAGTAAGGAGTCTGGTAGACCAGGTAGGCCTTTAATTCCGGGAAATGCGTATAAACTTTTGTTTTGGCTGCAGTAGCTTCATCTCTTTTATTGGTATTCACCACCAGCAGCCTGTAGCCCCGCGCCGTGCGGGCATTGGCTTTTTTGATGGCAGCATTCACACCAGCCTGTTTTTTTACCAGCACATCCACCCTTGGATCCTTATGGACCACAATGGTATTGACGGTATCTGCAGCCTGCTGGCCGTAAACCATACCGGAAAAAAGGAATAAAAGGGAGAGGAATAAAAATTTCATCTTGTTAAGTTAAGCTGCCGGTTCAAAAATCTTTCCAAATACGAAATAACAGGCTCATTTTAACGAGCTGTTATAGGATGAGCTTTATTTCTAATAACCTCCTCCCCCCGCGCCAATATTTTCAATCGGGTGCCAGGTGGTCTTGATCTCCTGCGTATCCAAAATAAAATAAGGTGATTGTGCTTTATCGCCATACCAGTTCATGGTCTGGTGGTGCACAAAACGTTTTACGTTGGCAGCGCCCTTTTCCTGGATTTCCTTTTGAATGGCATTATCATCCCCGCAATAAATCACCGCGTTGATATCCATATGTGCTGCAAACTGTGGCGCGATCTC
>JAEYUA010000074.1 GCA_023433755.1 Bacteroidota bacterium
ATTATAGCCTGCCGCAATGCGGATGAATTTTTTGAAACGGTCGAAGCTCACGGTCATCAGTAATGAATCTCCACGGCGGTTGATCTTCTGCATCATCAGGGGAAAGATGCCGTTTACATAGCTGGAAGTATACAGGTCTCTTTCACCCGCGATAGCAAGGTAATACAGTTCCTGGGCTGTTAACTGGTTCAATATGCGGAAACGGACAGGATCCTGCTCGTTGTGCAATTCATTGATTGTTTTTACAAAATGAGAGATGGCCTTCACCTGGAGCATGGTATCAAGAACTCCCATGCTGATGATCTTTTCACCCCTGAGGCTGCGGGTAACATAATCCATCTTGGTCTTCACCAGCAGTTTATAGTAGCGGGCATCATCAGCTTTCACCGCATCGATGTCTTCAAATTTTTGTTCGCCGGTAATAATATTATCGAGGAAAGGAAAATACAATTGCCCGCTTCCCCCGCTTTTAGCCATCCTTGAAATTGCTTTTATGAAGGGATCGTCAATATTTCGGATGGCATATCCAAGGCGGTTGTCTGCCGAAGCATAATCATAAAGACGCTTGGGAAATTTATAGGCTGCAATGCGGATCAGGCTGTCACGGAAGGGAACGTCCGGGTTCTCCCGCAGCTTGGTAAAAATTTGCTCGGGATGCAGCACACAGTATTTGAGCAGGAGGTCATTTTTAGACTGCGCATACCCTTCATTATTGGTAAAGGCATCACTAAGCAGCACCAGCCAGTGTACATCATAGGGAGTTTTTTCAATAACCGGTGCAATACTGCCTTTTTTCAAGTCCCGGTTCATGGCTGTTTCATATACATCAAGGGCAGAAGGAAAATGGGCCGGGTTAAATTGTTTACCCCTGTAAAGTGAAATAAAATTCCTGAGTATTTTTTCGATGCCGAGGAGGTAACCTTTTTTCTTCTGGTCGCCCAACACAGAATCCAGTTCAATGCGGCACTGGAGTACATCTACTTTTTTATTGACGGCCTGCCTTACGTGATAGTTTACATCTTCATTATTTCCGCCCTGGAAAACTTTCAATATGTTTTTCTGTTCCCGGTCAATGCGGTCATGCCATAAAGCTCGCCCGATAGGAGGTTTACAAACGGTGTTTTGAGAAAATGCATTCAGCCCAACCAGTAAAAGCAGGCTCTTCATCAGGATTCGTAAGGTTAGACTCATGCGTCTCATAGTACAAATTTAATACCCGAAGACTTAACCCTTAGTTAAGGACGATTCAAGATAGAGCCTATTGGAGAGAAATCAAACCCGCCAAAGGCCAAAAGCCAATGGCCAATGGCATTAAATTATTATTAACTCTATACCCTTTTAATACACCACGGAGCCTATTCTTCCGCTTTATCTTAGGTTTGCGGACATGGAAGGAAGGACCAGGAAGGTTTTGATAGCTGATGATGAGCCGGATATTCTGGAGATCCTCAAATATAATCTTGAGAAAGAAGGTTACCAGGTGTCCACTGCCAAAAACGGTGACGAAGCGCTTGAAAAGGCCAGGCAGCACCAGCCGGACCTGATTATCCTGGACATGATGATGCCCAGGAAGAACGGCATGCAGGTACTGGAACTTTTAAGAGCGCAGGAAATGTTCCGCGATACGCTGATCATGTTCCTGACTGCACTGAATGATGAGGCCACCCAGCTAAAAGGTTTTGGGACCGGTGCGGATGACTATGTAAGCAAGCCGGTGAGCACCAGTGTTTTTGTAAGCAAGGTAAATGCGCTTTTCAGGAGGGTGAAACCCGCCCACCAGGTGATCAGGATAGACAACCTGGTGATTAACCCTGAAAAATTTTTGGTTGAATACAAAGGAAACGAGATCGTGCTGGCCAAAAAAGAATTTGAATTATTATACCTGCTTGCATCCAAACCGGGAAGAGTATTCCTCCGCAACGAGATCCTCAGCCAGGTCTGGGGCAATGATGTGATCGTAGGCGACCGCACCATTGATGTGCACATCCGCAAGATCCGGCAGAAGCTGGGGCTTGATTGTATTACAACGGTGAAGGGGGTGGGGTATAAGTTTGAGATCTCAGGCCTTTAGCTGTTGGCCAATGGCCATTGGCTAGTGTACTTATGACAGTGAACCTGCAAATGAACAATGAAACAATTTATTCTTTAAACGACCCGGCCAAAAGCTAATAGCCACCAGCCATCAGCTCCACCATGTTCCAGACCAAAAACCTCAGTCCGCGTAAATTATCGGCCCTAACGGCCCTGCTGTTGTCGGTGCTGATCAGTCTTGGAATTTATTTCCTGGAGAACTGGAAGATTGCCCTGGTTGCATTCGGAATGATCTTTCTTGGCAGTTACCTTTTGCTTTATTCCATCATTGAAAATTTTATTTACCGGAAGATCAAGCTCATTTATAAATTCATCTACCAGACCAAGGCCGGTAAAAAAGAAGAGATGTATCATAAATACATTCTACCCCAGAAAAGTATTGATGATGTAAGAATGGATGTGGAAGCCTGGGCTGAACAAAGAAGCCGTGAGATTGAACTACTCAAAAAAAACGAGGTTTTCCGTAAAGAATTTCTTCAGAACCTTTCACATGAATTCAAAACACCGGTATTTACCATCCAGGGATATATTGATACACTTTTACAAGGCGCAATGGATAACCCGGAAGTGAATAAAAAATTCCTGGAGAAGACTTCACGTAATGTGGAAAGGCTGGTAAGCCTGATCCGTGATCTTGATGAGATTTCCAGGCTTGAAAGGGGTGAGTTGAAATTAGTGAAGCAAAGCTTCGTGATACAGGACTTGGTGAAAGAAGTGTACGAAAATCTTTCCTGGAAGGCAGAACAGAAAAACATTGGTTTCTCGATCAAGAAGGGATGTGAACAACCCTTGGTTGTGTATGCTGACAGGGAAAAAATCCGGCAGGTGCTTAATAATCTTGTTGACAATTCCATTAAATATGGTAAACCCAATGGTTCAACAATAGCAAGCATTTATAATACAGATGGCAAAAACATCCTCGTTGAAATCGGTGATGATGGCATGGGCATCAGTGAACGCTATCTTGACCGGGTATTCGAACGTTTTTTCCGTACAGAAGAAGGAAGAGGACGGGAAGCCACCGGCAGCGGATTGGGTCTTGCCATTTGCAAACATATCATTGAAGCGCATGAACACACCATTCATGTGAGGAGCAAAGAGAATGTTGGAACGTCCATAGGGTTTACGCTGGATGCGAAGAAGGAGGAATAGTGGAGAGCTGCAAGCTGCAAGCTGCAAGACCTTATGCCGATATTCATCACTTAAATAGGCTTATTTAATCCTGGTTTTTCGTGATTGAAGAGAGCTTCTCGCAGCTCGCAGCTAACAGCCATCTGGTTTGATATGCCGCCCCGCTGGGGCTTAGTCTCCATATACGATGAGCAAATGTTTTTTTTTAGAGTGATCCAGTTTTACAAAGATTGAAAAATCAAAAGCAAATATGCATAAGGTCTTGCAGCTTGAAGCTGTTGCGAGCTACAAACTGCAAGACCTTTAGCGCATATTCATCAATTAAATAGGCTTATTTAATCATGGTTCTTCGTAATTGAAGAGAGCTTCTCGCAGCTCGCAGCTAGCAGCTTTCTGGTTTGATATGCCGCCCCGCTGGGGCTTAGTCTCCAAATACGATGAGCAAGTTTTTGTGAATAGTGATCCAGTATTACAAAGTTTGAAAGACAAAAACAAATACGCATAAGGTCTTGCAGCTTGAAGCTTGCAACTTGCAGCTAAAAAAAACAGCCCGATCTCTCAGGCTGTTCCACGTCAAATATCCGTCCAGAGATACGCTTTTTACATTGGGCCGGCTACAGCTACGGAAATGGTATCCACTACTTTTTCCCTGAGTGCAAGCTTATATTTATCCATTGCTTTTTTATATGCAATTGCTTCTGCTTTTGTTTGCGTGGTGATGCTGCCGGCTCCCTCGAAATAATAATGCACACCTATGAATCGTTTCACGTGGCCCCTTGTTTCAGCAGGTAAATAATTCTGCAAAGCCCAGAAATTACGCGATCCTGATTTTTTGATGGCTTTGTAAACTGTTCCTGGTCCGCCATTATAGGCAGCAAGCACCAGCAGCCAGTCACCGAACATATTGTGCAGGCTTTTCAGGTAACGGGCAGCCGCAACCGTACTTTTTCTCGCATGCAGCCTTTCGTCGGTGTACTTGGTAACTTTCAACCCCAGTTCTCTTGCCGTAACAGGCATGAACTGCCACATACCCTTAGCGCCAACCCTTGATACGGCTTTGGGATTGAGTTGTGATTCAACGATGGCGAGGTATTTCAGTTCCACCGGTAAACCATAATGCATCAATACAGAATCAATGAAATCGAAATGATTCTGGCTTCTTGTTTCCATTTTTACAAGGAATTCCTTTTCCCTTTTCATGAAATCTTTTACGTAGCGGGAAACATTCTTATTAAGACTGATCTGGGGAGCAGCCATCATCTCTTCTTCCGTAAGTACTCTTGAAAAAGTGTAACCCAGCGAATCTGAAGGAAGAACGATGAGTGTATCCACCGTGCTTCTTTTTTTGTAAGGCTTGCTTACATTCTGCGTTTCCAGGAAGCTGTGGGCTTCATTGCCTTTCACGCTGCCCGCATTAGGCATCATGAGCAATAAACCCTGACTGAGGAAACCTGTTCTTACTAAGTTTTTTTTCAACATTGTTATCGGTTTAAATGAAACAATGCCGACCCTTAGACTTGGATTGTCAGGTTTGATCAATGGATATCAGGAAAATCATTCAAAGGAATTGGAGATGCATTTCATACGCAGGTCTTCCGGGGGACGGACGTTAAGGCTTTTCAAAGTCCGGAATGTTTGGTGTTTTTCAAACGTATGAACAGTGCAAAGCTAACAGGTGATTGATAGAGTTCATAGGTTTTGCTACGATGAAAAACTACGCAGTATACATAAACACATGGTAACCACTACCATAACTAACGGATGCAGATGGGTGAAAATTAGTCAGGCTGACTGCCATCATGGTTGTTTAAACGGGAATGAAAAGTTTAAAGTTGAAAGTTCAAAGTTCAAAGTCTGCCAGGCAGGTCGATAGAATGAAGAATAAGGAACCGGAAATTCCCGGGAGATTTTGCAAGCCAGGAGAGAAGATGCTAAAAAAGAAAAAAGGTAAGCAACCTTTAGTTTCACCACCACGAAAAACCATTTCCACCCGGTTGCTTACCCCTTTAATATATATGTAAGTAATTATGGTGAAGAATACTATAACTGTGCCAGAGTAGCTTTGAGCTACGAGCTACGAGCTACGAGCTGCGAGCTGCGAGATAACTTCAAGCTCAGATTTAATGCTAGCATATTCCCTTACAGTTTGTCTGCATAAGGTCTTGCAGCTTGCAGCTTGAAGCTTGCAGCTCGTCTCACTCCGCTCTCCAATTCATCCTCTTATTTCCGCAAATGAAACATGACCACCTTGCTGCTGCAACTGTACAGGTTCATTTTTGTCCCAAAAAAACAACATGCGAAAAAATAAGTACCCCAAATTAACGGCGGGCCTGAAAATCACAGCCGCTTCCCTGGTTATCATGATTGCCGCATCGGTAATGGTAGCTTTCAAGGCAAAATCACTTTATTCTGATATCTGGCAGCAACTGGGTGTCAGTAAAAGTAAAGGAGAGGAAAATATCAAATCAAGTTTCCTCAATGGCTATTTCCATTATTATGGAGCGGAAAAAGCAAAACATATCATCAGCGGCAACCGTGCTGCCATAGCAAGGGACCTGATGGAATATGCCAAACAGCAGGTAAACAGTCCGTCCTTTAAAAAAGAATACGACCAGATGCGCGCAAATGCAAAACCCGAAGCTCCTGAAGAACAATTGATCTCCAAAGAAGAAATGAGGAAAAAATCAATAGCTGAAATTGAAAAGTCCATTACGGAACTCGAAAAATCAATTAAAATCTCACCTGATATGGCTAAAGCGCTTCAACCCGTTTTGGATATGCAGAAACTCACTCTGAAAGATTACAAGGACCCAAAAAGCCAGACCATAGACCTTTTATATTCCGGAGAAGTATACCAGCATGAGAGCAGGATCCGCAGCTTTGAAGAGAGGCTTGCAGATTGGGAAAAGGATTACCCTGCCGACTACAGGATCATGATCAGGGAGCGCCTGGAACATTTTATCAAACTGGCTAAAACTGTTGATTTTAATGCTGAACTCAAAACGGTGCGTGACAAGAAAAAATTTGTGAACAGCAATTATGAAGGCAAATCAAGCGAATGGAAGCAAATCTACCGCGCCGGTAAAGAAGTTATCCAGCCTGCTATCAGTTTTGCAGAACAGTGGGTGAAAGAATTGAAAACGATTTAATGTTGAAAACGATCCTTCCCTTCTGAACTAAAAGCGGCTCCGGCTGCTTTTTTTAATTAGAAAACCTCCTGTAGACACAGGAGGTTCCATTACCAAAACGTAATATTTGCTTGTGAATAATTAGCACAATATCATCAGTTTGCCTTGTTCAGGCAATAGTATTAGTACCTGCTATTAATCACAAAATATGATGGTATTCACACGGCTTAAATATCCGTGCTTCTTCTTCCGAAAAGTAAGCTCAGTACAAAAAGTACCAGGAAGATAAAGAACAACACTTTAGCAATTCCTGCTGCTCCTGCTGCTATACCACCAAAACCAAAAATGGCTGCAATAATGGCTACTATTAAGAAAATGACTGTCCAGCGTAACATATGCTTTAGTTTTAAGTGAATAATGATGATATAAAGACATAAAGCATGCCAGCCGGATTTCTACCACCCCAAACCTGATAGTCAAAGCTGGAAAAAGGCAGAAATCACCCAATACTGTAGAAAAATTGATGCAGTTGTTTAGGCTGATAGACTTAACAGGCCAAAAAAAATCCTGTTCAGACTGCTGAACAGGACACTCTCTTTCTGTTTCTGTTTCTGTTTCTCTTTCTCTAAATGGGTTTCACCTGCCCAGATCCGGATATGGTCGTACTAATAAGTGGATTGCCTTTATAATATACATCCCCACTTCCCGAGATTTTTACTTTCAGGCTTTCTGTTGCATGAAGGCGTATGTTTCCTGACCCGCTGGTATTGGTAACAGCCTTGTTCGCCACCACGTTGGCAAAATCTATATCGCCGCTTCCACTGATCTTCAAATCAAGCTCATTGGCTGAACCGGAGTTGATCTTCATCTCACCTGATCCACTAATATTAGCCTTGATGTTTCCTGTTACCAGGTCGGTGATGTTGATGCTTCCTGATCCGCTTATATCCATATCCATCAAGGCAGATTGTGAAATGTTGGTGGCAGTAATATTACCAGATCCGCTCACCCTGAGAAAATTCAGGCTGGGCGCATGCACCACAACCATTACCGGCTCATGTGATTTAATATTCACGTTATTCTTGTATTTCACTACCAGCCTGTTGTTGAATACATAGGTTTCAATCACGTCGAGGATGTTTTGTTGGGCCGTTATCTCTACTTTAAATTGCGGTGCCTGTGTAAAATATACATCGGCTGAAGACCTGAGGTCTACCCCGGAAAAACCTGTGATCTGCCTGGTTTCATTCACTACGGGCCCTTCCCCTGTAATTTTTTTACAGGCCGTAAACATCAGGGTCATTGCCACTAAGGCTAAACTTAATTGTTTCATCTTTTGAAATTTTGAAATGATCAATAAATACACTGCGCCTTTTACAAATTTCTGATCCGGACGCTGACGGATGATGTTCATATGGTATGAATTGCAATAATTGGTTAACGGGTTGTCAGAACTCCACCTTATAATTAAGCACCGGTATCAATCCTACCTGGTAGGTAGTAACAATCTCATTTTTTTCACTGTCGAACCACTGGCCGTAAACATTCAAGCGGTTACTCACATTTTGTATGTCTAACGACAACGTGCTGGTAAGATGTTTTCGGTTCCAGCGCAGGCTCAGGCGAAGGTCGGTACGGAAATAAGATTTATTCTGCAGCGTGAAGGCCTTATCATCATTATAAACAGGCCTGCCTGCCTGGATGGATTTCTCCAGGTCAACAGGCGTTGTGCGCAGGCCACCTGCGTAAATTGTTTTTATATTGATACCAAAGGTCCTCAGCTTATCGGATGACAGGAATTCCTTTCCGGCGATGAGCGTAGCGGTATAGTTTCCATTGAACCTGGTATCACGCTCCACTCCATCTAGCGCTGTGTACTTCGACTGGTAAATAGAAGTGCTGGCCGTATAGTACAATCCTTTATCCAGGTATTTTTCCAATGAAAGCTCCACACCATAGTTTCTTCCCTTTCCTTTATTTACAAGTGCCTCTGTTATATAATCGTTCTCTATGTTGAGCACGGAAAAACTGCTGCTGTCATAAATACTCACTGGCACATTATGGAGACGCTGGTAATAAACTTCAGCTTTCAAAGCCAGGCCCTTGGCCAGTACATGCTGCCAGGAGAAGATATAATGATCAGACCTTGTGAAACCCAGATTCCTGTTGGGACTATATACCTGCCCTGCATCCTTAATAGCCCGCGCAAAATAAATTCCGAGCGCCTGTACCTGGCTGTGCTGCCCGTAACCTATTGCGAGGCTGTTCTTTCTTCCAGCCTGCCACTTCACTGAAAACCGCGGTTCAACCGACCTAGTATTATTGTACAATAACTGCAGGTAATGCCCGCCTGCGTTGATGGTCAACTGGTCAGTGGGCCTGAACTGCCATTGCGCAAAAGCCTGCAAGATCTGTGTCCGGTTTTTATGATCAATCTCCACTTCAAGTGGTTTGTGATCGTTTTCGCGGCTTTGCCTGAAATAGTCAAAAGAAATATGAGTGGCGATTACACCTCCTTTCAATACTGTTCTTTTGGAAAACCTGTGGTGTACGGTTGATGTAAGCGTAAGCCTGGATGTGCGGTAGTATTCATTATGATCTGTTCGCAGGTTGTAGTCATCTTCCAGGAATCGGTAATCCTCCCGGATCTTGTTGTAAGAAAGTGCAAGAGCTGAACGGATGCTGGTTGCATTGCCAATGGGAATATGGTGGGTGATGCCGGTAGCCCCGGTATTAGAGACAAATCCTCCTTTGAAACGGTCTGACCTGCTCTCCCATTTGAGAGAATCCATTTTAGGATTTTGATACTGGTCGCTCAATCCGCCGAATCCAAACCAGGTAAAATTTCCTTTACGTTTGGTAGGAAGATGAATGTTGAAGGACAGGTCCTGGAAATTGGTTGCGCCACCTTCCATAGGCACACCAATCTTGTTGAGAAGTTCGAGTGTGCTGTACCGGTAGTTCACCAGGTAGGAACCTCCATACAAGGGAAGCAGGGGACCTTCAGCCGCTGCATTCAATCCCAGTAGTCCTGCCTGGAGGGTGAACTCCCTTTTTTCATTATTGCCCTTACGCAACTTCAGGTCAAAGACCCCGCTCAAGGCATTGCCATACTCTGCCGCAAATGCGCCAGTTACAAAATCAGAATTGGACAACAACTGTGCACTCAGGATGGAAATGCCTCCCCCGCTGCTGCCTGCTGAACTGAAATGGTTAGGATTGGGAATATCAACCCCTTCCATCCGCCATAATAATCCTGTGGGTGCATTGCCCCTGATAACAATATTATTATTACCGTCATCCGCTGTAACAACGCCCGGAAAGGCTGTTGCCATTCTTGAGGGATCGTTTACTGCCGCCGCATAACGCTGTGTTTCCTCAACAGTGAAGGCACGGGCGCTTACCGCGCTCATTTCATTTAGGGGACGGTTCTTTTTACTGCCGGTTTTGATGACTACCGCGTCTTCCGTCTTTACTTTTTGTTCAAGACTGATGTTCAGCACAAGTTCTTTTCCTGAATTAAGCTGGACCTGGTCCAATACGATTTCTTTATAACCGATGGCAGATATCACAAGGTGTTTGCTGCCAATGGGCAGTTGGGTGAAACGGAAAATTCCTTTTGCATCGGTTACTACCGATTTCTGGTCGGTGATGATGGTAACAGTGGCGCCTTCAACAGGTGTCTGCAGCACCTGGTCAACTACAATACCACGTAAATGCTGGGAAGGGAGATCAGATTGTGCGAAGACGGTTGTACAAAAAATAAGATAAGCAGGGTGAATAAAGAACGGATCGATGTATTGT
>JAEYUA010000078.1 GCA_023433755.1 Bacteroidota bacterium
ATACCACGTATTTGGTTTTATCATTATAGTGTCTGCATAATAATAATTTGCTAAAAATGGATCAGGAAAAATTTTCCACCGGTAATTACTATGAGGTTTAGAGAAATAAATTTTAAAACTAGAGTTCAAACTAAAAGCTTTACCGTTTCTTTTTTCTATGCCATAACCAGTTTGCTGAGTTTCATTTATAGGATAACCTAAAGTGCTATCAATTTTTACATTAGCAAGTTCCGTAAGACCAAAAATGTGGCCTGGCCTTGAAATTTCAATATATTCATTAGTCATGATGGCACTTGGAGGCTTCAAACACGCACTAATAGAAAATAGTAGTAGGCAAAATATTAAATCCTGTTTTTTCATGGTTTTTTTAGTTGTACAGGTTTGACTGAATTTCTTTCTTCTTCTGAAGCACCGCCTCCAGAGCCTAATAAAACTAATTTTGCAAACCACTCCTTCGTCCCTGGAATAGTTTTCCAATCTCGTAAAATTACTTTCCTCTGATTATCTATTTGCGTTTCATCTATTTTTAAATACCGCATATGCCTAATTTTCCACATTTTATACATTATTACTTTATCGAAAAACGTTTGCATATTTTTTAGTCGATTTTTATCTTCTTCGGACTCCCAATGACTTTTCTTAAGGGCTTGGTCCACTTTATATTTTAATACTATATCTGATGGTAGAGTACGTACATCTTCGAGCCAGCCTTGAGGTTGGATGATGGTGTTTTCTTGAGTCATATCGTGCTCTTTGGAAATCTCATCAGCTCTATTCATTGGAGTATAACTAAAATCATAGTCATTATTAAGTTCTGGGTAAAGTCCTGTGGAAGTTCCAGGGCCATACTTTGTTATTGAGCCAGCGCCCGAATAATATCCTGAATGACTAAAGTTAAAAAACAATGATTGTTTCATTTGCCAAACTGGTTCTCCTATCTGCTTATCGTTTTCATCAAAATAAACCCATTTAAAACCCCGGCCCTCAGATCCGAAAGATTCAGAGAAACTTTCATAAAAATTTATTGCATAGTCAGGTCTCTGGTGAACAAAAGCCATTTGAAGGGCGGATAACCCCCGATTATCTAGAGCGATCTTTTTACTAAAAACAGGTTTACCTTGAGCATCACGTGTTATTTTAACATGAAACACGATATATTCAGCTCCATCTAAATCCGTTCCATCAATAGGCCTATTAGATGCAAATTGATAAGGTGTCAATTCAGGATATTTTTGTGAAATAGGATCTAAGCTCACAAATTTTCCGAGCCTTGGATCATAAATCCTCAACCCATAATCCTGTTGATTACCTTCTCCCTTAACTTCATTATCGTTATCCTTACCGTTAAACCCATATTTATATAATTCTGATGCTGCGTATTTCCTCCCCGGCATCAGCATCCCAAAGGGAGGTTGATCTTTTCATTTAAAATTAATAGGATTATTCTCTTGGAATGAATGCTTTCATTCATATTCCTGACAGTTTTTATTCGGCTTCGCAATTTTACGATTCTATGTCAACGAAAGGTAAAAGCAGTCTCGAAGCAGTCTCGAAGGAAAGTAAAAGGAGGTACCTGTAAATAGAGGCTCTTTCAGCTAGTTCTAAGCCCTAACCTAATTCTCTTTCTCCCTTTAGCTTTTTCCTTGATAATCTCCTGCAAAGGTTTCTTACTCGTCTTACTCTCCAGCCACGACAAAATATCCAAATAAGCAAATGCCCTTGCGGCCAGACGGTTATCGCGGTAGCGGCTCAGCCTTTCATGCAACAACTGAAACTCCGGTAACAACTGGTTAGGCGAAAGATGAAAGGCTTTCTGCAAAAACTTAAAAACATCTTCCTCCACCGGCCCCAGGTTCTCCATCTTGGCCATAAAACGGTAAACGGATTTCACGAGGTATTCCAGCAGGTTCAGATTGCCTAATTCATAATGCGCGATCAAATGCAGCAGCCTGGCATAACATTGCAAATCGCTGCGCAGGTCCGTCTTCCAGTTGATGATGCGGTTGAGATAAGTGATGGCCGTATCCGCATCACCACTGCCAAAATAGAGCGATGCGATCTTGTAATAAAACACCAGCACCCGATGGCGGTCCAGGTAGGGAGCATACTCCTTTAGCTTTTCTTCAATGACCGGGACCTCCGCAAGCCCTTCCCGGAAACTTCCCTTCATGAAATGTTTATTGATCCGCGAAGTATAGAGGTAAACAAAAACCTGGATGGTATTGCTGCTGCTTTTCTGCACCTGCTCCGACTGCGAGAACTGCTCAAACTTTTCCAGCAAACGCTCAAATTTTTCCTGGTTGTCCAAATCAAAATGTGCATTCAACAGGTTGTGCACGCCCTTGATATAATGCATGGTCTCAATGCCCACCATCAAGGGCTGCTGGTCGAACAAATCCACCCATTTGCTGGTATAACGGTAGTACATCAAAAAATCCTGGCGGATGAAGGCATACCAGCACCAGGATTGGTAATAATACAACCGCTGGTAAAAATCCTTTTCATCGATCGTAACACCCTGCATGGCCTCATTGAAAAACCGCTGCAGTTCTTTTTCCTCCGCCTCGTTCCGCGCATGGCCATGATTGATATACCAGCCATATAATTCCAGGGATAGATTGGAAAGCTTTGTGATCAGCGCCAAATGTCCCACCACTTCATCGGCTTCTTCGGCCAGCTTATGCGCACGGTCCTTAAAACTCCTGGTAATATGCAGGGCCTCGATCTTTTTTTCCATAAAAAGGATCTGCACCAGGAAAGAATACTGGTTGTGCGACCTTGCATTTTCCTTGGCCCGGTCCAGCACCTTCAGGCTTTGCAGGTACAGTCCTTTATTATACAGGATCCGCGCATGATCGATCTGCGCATGCAGTTCCAGGTCAATATTATCGCTGGTCTCCAGCAGCCTTAGGCTGTCCAGCACCTGCTTATACAGGTGCGCCTTACGGTTAGCCAGTTGCTCCTTTTTGAGTGAAGGCAGTTTTTTCAACAGCACGGCTTCATCGTATTCATCCATGCGGTCAAGAGCATCAAACAACTGGATGATCTTGAGATCTTCGTTGGAAGAATTTCTTTTGCAATAGAGTTTGAAATTCCGCTTCTCTCCTTTCTGAAGGCTCTGGATCAACTGGAAAACCGGGTCACCCGCTCGGTTAGGCATCATATAAATTTGAAAGTGAAATGCAATACAGGCAAGGGTTTCGGCCCGTTACGCCTTTTTTCAGCAATGCAAAATAGCCATATTTTGATTTTATCTGCGCGAATCATCTCGCTAGCTTCGAAAGCATCATCAAGGAAAATTTTATGGCAACCAACCAGGTACTCATCTTCGATACCACGCTCCGCGACGGCGAGCAGGTGCCGGGATGCAAACTCAACACAACTGAAAAACTGGAACTGGCGCTCGAGCTCGAAAACCTGGGCGTTGACATCATCGAAGCCGGTTTTCCCATTTCCAGCCCGGGTGATTTTGAATCGGTGCAGAAGATCGCCAGGACCATCAAAGAAGCAACGGTCTGCGCACTGAGCCGGGCCGTTCAAAAAGATATCGAGGTGGCCGCCCAGGCTTTAAAGTATGCACGCCGCCCGCGTATCCATACCGGTATCGGAACTTCCGATTACCATATCAAAAGCAAGTTCAACGCCACCCGTGAAGAGATCCTGGAACGTGCGGTGCAAAGTGTGAAATGGGCACGCCAGTACACCGATGATGTGGAGTTCTACGCGGAAGATGCAGGCCGCACCGATAATGATTACCTGGCACAGGTAATTGAAGCGGTAATTAAGGCTGGTGCCACCACAGTGAACATTCCTGATACCACCGGCTATTGCCTCCCCAGCCAGTACGGTGAAAAGATCGCTTACCTCGTGAACCATGTTCAGAATATAGATAAAGCCATCATCTCCTGTCATTGCCATAATGACCTGGGCCTGGCTACCGCCAATGCTATCGCTGGTGTAATGAACGGTGCGAGACAAATAGAATGTACCATCAATGGTCTTGGTGAAAGAGCCGGCAATACTTCTCTTGAAGAAGTAGTGATGATCCTGCGGCAGCACTATCATCTTGATCTGCATACCCGCATCAATACACAACAACTCAATCCCATCAGCCGCCTGGTATCTGATACCATGCGCATGCCGGTGCAACCCAATAAAGCCATTGTAGGAAGCAATGCCTTTTCACATTCATCAGGCATTCACCAGGATGGATTTTTGAAAGACGCGCAGACCTACGAGATCATTGATCCTGAAAC
>JAEYUA010000131.1 GCA_023433755.1 Bacteroidota bacterium
TATTATGATCAGCATTAATACAAGGCCGGCTACCAATAATATCGTTTCCATTTTTACAATTTACGGCTTGCTTTGAAATTTTATATTGTAATTGATATATGATCCATATTCGCCAGCCAATGGCCAAAGGCTAAAAGCTAACAGCTCGTAGCTCGCACAGGCATAGCTTTTGCCTCTACCCAGTATGTCCCAGCAGAACTTCACCAATCATCATGATGGTTTTGTACATGTAAAAGGAGCCCGGGAGCATAACCTTAAGAATGTAAGCCTGGTAATTCCGCGTGATGCCCTTGTAGTATTCACGGGTGTTTCTGGATCAGGTAAATCTTCCCTTGCTTTTGGAACTCTCTATGCCGAGGCGCAGAGACGCTATCTCGAATCAGTTTCTCCCTATGCCCGCCGTTTGTTTCACCAGATGCCTGTTCCTGTAGTGGATGAAGTGGATGGTCTCCCTCCTGCCGTTGCACTGCAGCAGCAAAGAGGATCACCCACAACAAGGTCTTCTGTTGGATCCGTAACTACACTTAGCAACCTGCTGCGCATGTTGTATTCCAGGGCCGGTGATTATCCGAAAGGACAGTCCATTATTTATGCTGAAGCATTTTCTCCCAATACGCCGGATGGCGCCTGCCCTCAATGCCATGGACTCGGAAGGGTTTACGAGGTTACTGAGAAAACCATGGTACCTGATGATTCGCTCAGTATACGTGAACGCGCCATAGCAGCCTGGCCGAGTGCCTGGCAGGGACAAAACCTGCGTGATATTTTAACCACGCTTGGTTATGATGTGGACATACCCTGGAAACAATTACCAAAAAAAGACAGGGACTGGATCCTGTTTACAGATGAGCAACCGCAGGTGCCGGTTTATCCCGGTTTTACAAGAGCTGAAGTGAAACAGGCCATCAGGCAGAAAATGGAACCTGGCTATATGGGCACTTTCACCGGAGCCAGGAAATATGTGCTGCACACTTTCGCCCACACGCAAAGTGCATTGATGAAGAAGAGGGTTTCGCAATATATGCTGAGCAGCGAATGTCCCACCTGCAAGGGAAAAAGGCTGAGGCCTGAATCCTTATCCGTAAAATTTTCAGGTCTTGATATTGCGGATCTTTCCAGGCTTCCGCTCGCAAGGTTGCTTGACATATTTAAACCTTATGCGGATGGTACTTCCGAAGCCATGAAAAGGCTGGCAAAGGATCACGAGGAAAAAGCGATGGTGGCGCAGCGGATCGCGGAGGATATGGTGGCACGTCTAACGGTGATGCTTGACCTTGGATTGGGATATCTTTCACTTGAAAGAAGTACGCCTACACTTTCTCCCGGCGAATTGCAGCGGCTTCGGCTGGCCACTCAGGTACGAAGTAACCTCTTTGGTGTGGTGTATGTGCTGGATGAACCTTCCGCCGGTTTGCATCCTGCGGATACCGAAGCTTTGTTGCGTGCGCTGGATAAACTTAAGGCCTCTGGTAATTCACTTTTTGTTGTGGAGCATGAGCTGGATGTGATCCGTGCTGCCGACTGGATCGTGGATGTGGGTCCGGCAGCAGGTGAAAAGGGAGGTGAAATATTATACAGTGGTCCGCCCGAAGGTTTGAAGAAGATCAGGGAATCTCAAACCAGGATCCATTTATATAATGAAGAAAAACTAAAGCCACGCATTCCCCGGAAGCCTTCAGGCTGGCTTGAACTGAAGGATGTAACAAGAAATAATCTTGATCATTTATCAGTAAGGTTTCCCTTAGGTGTTCTCACAAGTGTAACGGGTATCAGCGGATCAGGAAAAAGTAGCCTGGTGAGCCAGGTGCTGGTGGAACTGGTAGCAGATCACCTGGGCCACGAACTGCCTGCGGAGGAAGAGCATGCGGATCCGCTTCAGCAGGAAGTGGTTTCAACACTGGGAGGATATATAGGAGGCGGTGCGGAGTCTATCAAAAGAATGGTGCGTGTGGACCAGAAACCTATTGGCCGTACGCCCAGAAGTAACCTTGCAACCTATACCGGGCTGTTTGATCATGTGCGTAAACTATTCGCTGCCACAAAAATGTCGAAGTCGCGGCGGTACGATGCGGGAAGGTTTTCTTTCAACGTAGGAAAAGGCCGTTGTGAGAATTGCGAGGGAGAAGGTTTTGTAATGGTGGAACTTTTATTCCTACCTAGTGTGTATGCACCCTGCCCGGTTTGCGCTGGTACCCGTTACAATGCAAAAACACTGGAAGTAAAATATAAGGATAAGAATATAGCGGAAGTGCTGGGCATGACAGTGGATGAAGCCTCCGTTTTCTTTGAAGAAGATGCCATGGTAAGCCGTGCGATCAATGTATTGCGGGAAGTAGGACTTGGCTATTTGAGGCTGGGCCAGCCGGCAACTGAATTATCAGGAGGAGAGGCGCAAAGGATCAAGCTCGCTACAGAATTGCAAAGACTGGGCAAAGGCAATACATTGTACATACTTGATGAACCTACCACGGGATTGCATCCTTCTGATGTAAAGCGTTTGATTGTGCAGCTTGACAAACTGGTGGATGCAGGTAATTCGGTGATTGTAGTGGAACATGATATGAGTGTGGTGGCGCACAGCGATTGGGTGATGGATATTGGTCCGGGTGCCGGTGAAGATGGAGGAAAGCTGGTAGTTGAAGGAGTACCCACTGATATTGTAAAAAATAAACAAAGCAAAACCGCAGCATATCTTTCCCGCTACATGAACGAAGAATCATGAAAGAGCTTAACTGGGAAACTGATTTTGCATAAGGGAAAGCCCGCGCAGGTGTAGCAGGAGTTTTCCCTTACCGGGTAAAAAAACTTCCTAACCGGGAATTTAAGGTAATGCTTTTGTTACCAGTTAATTAAACATGGAGGTACGGAAAAATACGCAACCAGAACCTCTTATTTTTAGCTGGAGAAACTTGCAAAAAGGCGAATTGGATGTTTTCTTTGTTCTGTCAATCTGACGATCCAATTCTGCACTGAAAGACAGGTATCCAATCTTCCCAAAAACCGACCCTGATCTGAAAACTGGAAATTGATCCGCTATGAAGTAACAAACTTCATTATTGAAAGAAAATCTTCTTTCTGCCTGCCAATGCAAATGCAGGTAACATCAATCATCCCGTTTTCTTCATTCCAATTCTTCTGAAACCATTTACTGTTCGTTTTGTATTACCAAGTATGCTTTTGAATAAATAACAGTATCCCTGAAAAGTACAGTTTAAACCTATCCTGGAAGCCGCAAACATTCTGTACCATTTAAACAAACCGTATGAAACTGATTTTTCAATGCATGCTTTCCATGCTGTTACCTGTTGTGTGCCAGGCACAATCAACTACCGGCTTCACCCCCGGCAGCGGACCAGCAGGCAGTATTCTTCCTGTTACCTTTCACAAGTTTACCGCCACGCTCGAAAAGAATAGTATCACACTCAATTGGAGTATTGATACCGACGACATTTTCAGCCATTATGTTGTAGAAAAAAGTTATGATGGCAAAGAATACAATGATATAGGTATTGTAAAGACTTCTGGTTTTGCCAACCGTACCGAGGTGGCTCATTATACATTCCGTGATGGTGATATCAAGGCAGGAAATAACATCATTTATTACCGTCTTCGCTGGGAAGAGGTCAACCAGGAAGTTTATTATTCTGCCGTGCGGCTGGTAAGGATCAGCAAAAACAGCAAGGTAAACGAACTGGTCACCTATCCTAACCCGGTAAAAGAGCAGTTGCGAATGACACTGCCTGTTGACTGGCAGGGAGAAAAAGTAGAAGCATCTTTATACACATCAGGAGGTGCTTTGGTACATAATGAAAGTATGAATGCTGCCAGCCAGACGGAAGTCCTGGAGCTTGGAAAATTGGCAAAAGGTTTCTATCTTCTTAAACTAACATGTAACGGCAATGAAAGCCATCAACGAATTATAAAAGACTAAAACGCCAATCTAAATTCTGGCAAAGCCGGGTCCTTAAATGGGTCCGGCTTCTTTTTTTGGTCGATAGAAGCTTTTATGGCGCATTAGCAGGTTCCTTTGGATAACATACAGTTTAGCCTTTTGACATAAACCCAATGCGTTTATAACCCGCCTGCCCTGGAGCGAACAAAGAAGGTAATAAGGGTTCAACTAAGGGTTTTTACTTGTTCATAAGTAATCACTCCACGCTTTTTATGCCTGAGGATATGTGGAAGTTTAGATTAATTCATCCCAGCACACCTCCAAAATTTAAAAACACGCTTATTTATTTTAAGCAATTTCCCTTATTTTATTTTCGATCTAACTAATTGATTATTAACAGTGTTTAGTAATTTTACGGAATTTCTCTAGTAAAATTCCCTGAGAAAAGCTTGCATTTACGGAAAAACCATTATTTCTTTGATCTCGTTATCCGGGGTGTTACTAAGAAAAATACTTAGTAATACTTACCCGGCAAACTAAGAGAATTACCTATCCCTTTCGAAAACTAAATTGTCCGGCTATGAAACGTTGTAATGCTACACTTGAAGGAATTTCCGGTTCCTTTTTTCCCTTCGTAACAATCGAACGGTTCATTGGTTTTGCACAGTTAAAGTGCAGAAACAACTTACGGGCTCATCTTCCTGGCCCGGAACAATCCCTGGTTTTCAAAATAGAAAGTTAGTCATCCTGATCCTTGAAAAATTCAGAAGTCCATATCCCCGGTAATTAAAAGATCTCGAGAAAGGCAGCATATAAACAGGCAGGTTTTATCCCACCAAATCCTATGGCTCATCAAGCCAGTTCTCCGCTGCGAAGGAGACATTTAAACCAAAACAGAAAATCCTCTTCCGAAAAAAATCACCCAATCCTGGAAAATCATTTTTGTCTAAAATCCAAGGCACCGAGTTGAAGCCTTAATTAAAACCCTAAAAGAAGACAAAATGAGAACATCTGTACACTTTGCGATTATTCGCAAAAATTATTTAACTACCGCGTTGGTATTGATGCTGGCTATGAATGGTTTCGCGCAAACCTATTCTACCCGCGCAGATGGAAACTGGTCCAGCCCCGCAACATGGGTGAATGGCCAGGTTCCCAACCGGAACATCAGTTCCAGCATGAAGGTTTACATCAACCACGATGTAACTTTTAATGTTAATGGAGATCTTACTATTTCCGGTGAGCTAAACATCATTGGAGACACACTTAGATTTCCTTCTAATTTCGATAAGAAATCAATCATCAACTCCACGGGAACTCTTACTATCATCAATGGAGCCTACCTGCAATCGGTAACAGACAGAAAAAGTGATATGGTTATTAACGGGGGAAGGCTTGTAATGGACAAAGCCAGGCTTGACATCTCCAAAAATTATTTTGGCTATGGAGGCACAAGAAGCCTTAACAGGTATTCTGCTGTGCGCACCGGTGAAGACTATGTACTGGATGGCACTACAATGGCTCCTATCATGGATTCCATCCAGGGTGGATCATTGGAAGTTGGTGTGTCTTCGAGCGGTGGAGACATGCTGATCAAAAAAGCGGTAACGTTCAGGGTGGCGAATGCCATTGTGATCGTAGGCAAGGGCAACTTTCTCAATGAATCAGGTTGTACCATTTCCGTATTGCCCACTGCCGCCTCTAATTTCGGTTTCAATGCTTTCAAGGTTAACAAGGACCTGGAAAACAAGGGAAGCTGGGATGCGAGAATTGATGCGCATTGCGTGGAAGGCTCCATCAAAGGAAGCAACATGGCCGCTATTGATTTCACCAGGGTGGAAGATTGTAATGGTGCATCAAGTGTAAACAACACCATTGCTGCTCCAGAACTTGTTTTTATGAATCCTGTATTGAAACAGGGCCAGGCAAATAAGGCAGGAGCGGTATACCGTTTCGCCAATGTAACTACCGGCATCGACGCGGAAATCAAACTCAAGAAGTTTTCCCGTAACGATATCGTGATGAAAACAGTTGATAACTCCGCACTCGGATGGCCTAAGGCCTTCCAGCCTGAATTTGGTTTGAGCGGAACCGTTAAGCCCTGGCAGAACTGGTACATTGATTTTGAGCTGACTTTTTATGAAGCAGGTACCAATAAAAAACGCAGGGTTTCGAAGTTTGACCTTACGGCACTCGATGTGGATGGTGATGGTAACTCGGTGAGTGAGTATGCGGTTTTTGATAACCCCACCAGCATCATTTATTCAACAGTGAGTTACCTTACCAATCAGTCTGCCGGCCTGGAAGGACAATCATTTACCTGTCCGGAAGACGGCCTGCTGAGTCCATTGCTGCCATGCGTTGCCTGCCTGGGTGATGGTAAATCAGGCCTCTGGAATATTGATATCTGTTCTTCCTGTGATGGAGTAGGTTTGAAATACACTTTGTGTACACATCCTTACGATGGAGTGAATGGTTCCACAGTAACCGGACCGGTTGAGAATTTCGTTAACATCGATACCCTGGCTACACAGGTGATGGCAACTTACCAGTATGTAGACAAGGATAAGATCACTTTTAGATACGGTGGAAAATCAGGAGCCAAATCCAGCAATGGATCTGGTATTCGCCTGAATTCCCTGTGGTTCCGCCAGTTCAGTTTGAGTGCAACACATGCTACTTTGCCGGTGAAACTTACCAACTTTACTGCTTCGCTTGACAACAAAAATGTAATACTCAACTGGACCGGCCATGAAGAAAACTTCAGCCATTACGTGCTTCAGCGGAGTACTGATGGAAAATCTTTCTCTGATGTGGCTGTAATATTCGCTAACGGTAACGATGGTACAGCATCTTACAAATACAGGGATGCAAATGTTTCCACACCTACAAACATGCTGTTTTACAGGTTAAAGCTGGTTGACAGGATTGAAGAAGTTTTCTCACATTCTGATGTAAAAGTGATCAGGATGAATAAGGAGGAAGAATCAATGAAGCTCGTTACCTATCCTAACCCTGTAGCAGACCAATTGAAACTGACACTTCCTGCAGCATGGCAGGGTAAGCCGGTAATGATTGAATTATACAGCGCCAATGGTGTAAGGATACAGGCCATTCAGCTTGGCAACGCGGGTCAAACGGAAATACTGCAGATGGATCGATATTCAAGGGGTGTTTACCTGGTGAAAGTGGTCTGCAATGAAGAAATTGCGCAGCAACGCATCGTTAAGAATTAAAAATTATAAGTTCAGCCGGAAGGCAAGCCCGGTTGAACTTTTTTCAAATTGATTCAACAATCAGCCAGGCTTATACGCAAATGCTGATCAGAAAATACTAAAACCGCCATACTAAAATGGTTAATGCCAGGTCCGTTTTCGGGCCTGGTTTTTTTAGCTGCAAGCTTCTGGCTACAAGCTGCAAGATCTACATTCATATAAACTTTACTGATTCATTGATGAAACCGGGTATTTTAAAGTATTAAAGCTTGTACAAAAACCAAGCTGCGACCTGCAAGGATCAAGATGCAAGATCTTATGCAGAAAGCTTTAATGCCATGCATGCCAAACTCTGGGATAATAGTGAAAGCTGGAATTTAGTACACTAGCTTGTAGCTAGAAGCTTGCAGCAAAAAAAATCCTCCCCGTAAACACAGGGAGGATTCATTATAAGGCGTTTGTTATTACAATTTCATTGCTTTCATGGACAACGGACGCCTGGTTCAAAAAGGATTGGAAATGCCTTTCAGTGGATCTGGATCGGTTTTACGGAAAGTGGTTCTACTGGCGGCTTTTAAAAGGATTGGCTTGTCTTTCGAAGGATTGGTGGAGGTTGATGTTGCATCAACAGTACAAAAATACTCTGCAGTGGTACGACTTGCAATCGGCATTTATGCTAAAAGATTTTTAGGGTTTCTACTTAGTGGCATACTTCTATTTCCAGGTGATTTCATTTCCGGCTAGTTTTTAACACTTACAGGGTATTTTAAGTATGCTCAAAAAAAAAAGGGCCAGAATAGAAATTCAGCCCCGTTTTAAAATCCAATATCCTATGAAAAACCGAGACTAAAGTAGAGGGGAAAAATGGTTGCTGCAATAGGGGAACTACGGATTTTTGGATTTGTGGAAAACTAAGTAGAAATCCACCTGGACCTGGAAAAAATATATTCAAAAAAAATTTGGTTTAAATTATAAACTAGTTTATGTTTGATCCGGATTTGTCGATTTGGAATCAGGGCGCATTATTAAAACTTCGAACTTAATTATATGGAAAAGCTAATTCTCCTGATCATCCTGGTAATACTGGGGCTGGTTTCAAACGCTCAAATTACTGTATCAGGGAAGATTGCCGACAATAAAGGAAAAGCAGTACGCAGTGCCACTATTACCCTGAAAGACACCTACGACGGCGCCGTTTCCGACAGCCTGGGCAATTTTAGTTTTTCAACTGCTGAAACGGGCAATCATATATTGGTGATTTCTGCTGTAGGATTCAGGGTAACAGAGCAGCCGGTAAACCTGGTAGCCCAACTGGCCCCCTTGTCTATTATTCTAAAAGAAGAAATTAATGAAATGAAGGCCGTAGTAATAACAGCCGGCAGTTTTGAGGCTAGCGATCGAAAACGTGCCGCTGTTGTTCTTAACTCTATTGATGTGGTAACTACCGCCAGTGCCAATGGAGATATTACAAGCGCGCTTAAAACCCTGCCCGGCGCCCAACAGGTGGGAGAGAGCGAAGGTTTATTTGTTCGTGGAGGTACCGCTGCTGAAACAAAAATTTTTATTGATGGTACCCTCGTCAACCGTTTCTTTTTCAGTTCAGGTCCCAATATTGCCGGGTACGGAAGGTTTAATCCCTTTCTTTTCAAGGGAACTGTTTTTAGTACCGGCGGCTATTCCGCCTTATATGGCCAGGCCCTGTCTTCAGCCGTGATCCTGGAATCGATAGACCTTCCGGACCAGACCTCCGCCACACTTGGACTGTCGGTACTCGGACTGAGTGGTGGTTACCAATACCTTAATAAAAAGAAAACAGCTTCCTGGGGTCTTACAGGGAACTATACCAATCTTGGCCCGGCCTTCGCCATACTCAAACAAAAACAGGATTATTTCCAGGTGCCGGCCATCTATAATGCAGAAGGAAATTTCAGGGTGAAAACTTCTGAAACCGGCATGCTTAAATATTATGGTGTCATCAGCGGAAATAAATTGGGCTTCACTACGCCCAGTCTTGATTCTATTGGCTACTATGATAAATTCTCTCTTGATAATCTTTATACCTATCACAACCTTTCCTGGAAAGAAAGAATTGGCAGCTACTGGAAATTCAGCACGGGTATATCTTATACCAATAATCAGGATCAGATAGAAGGGGGCATGCGCAATGGTGCAGACCAGGATGTAAAACTTACAGGTCTTGAATTCAAGAATTTCAAATTACGCCCGGTGGGTGATTATGTAAATGGAAGGGTGATGATGGAAAGAAGGTTGTCCGGACTCTCAGCCATCCGGTTTGGAGGTGAATATAATTTTAGTCATGATGAAACCAGGTTCACTGATCATAATGGCCAGTCCTATACAGGCAGCCTGGATGAACATGTGAAAGCATTTTTCGCAGAATCAGATATCTATGTCACCAATGATCTCGCCGCTAAAATCGGCACCAGGATGGAACATTCCACTTACCTGGATAAATTCAATATCGCACCCAGGCTTTCACTGGCCTATAAGCTTGGTGATGGCAGCCAGGCTTCTCTTGCCTATGGTATTTTTTACCAGAACCCGGAATCCCGTTACCTGCCTGCTTCCAATCCTCTGAGATTTCAGAAGGCCTCTCATTACATAGCACAATACCAGAAAACAACCAACCTCCGGGTGTTCCGCGCTGAAGTTTATTATAAAAAATATGATGACCTCATCAAAACAGGGTTTTCGAATGGTGATGGAACGGCCATCAATAATAATGGATTTGGTGATGCAAAAGGTTTTGAATTTTTCTGGAGAGATAAAAAATCTATCAAGAACTTTGATTACTGGATATCCTATTCTTACCTGGATACCAAAAGAGATTTTTTAAATTTTCCTTACGCCATCACACCCAATTTCGCCGCCCGGCATACCGCCAACCTGGTTATCAAAAAATTTGTGATGCCCATCAAAACCCAATTCAACATGGCCTACAATTATGCCAGCAGCCGTCCGTACTACAATATCGGGTTTGATGGGGCTTCTTATAAATTTACCGATATGGGCAAGGTTCCCGATTACCATAATGTAAGTTTCAGTGTGAATTACATACCATCAATCGGCAGGCAGAATGCAAAAAGTTTCGCAGTATACGTGTTGTCGGTCAGCAATATTCTTAACCTTAAACAAACATTTGGATACCAGTATTCATCAAATGGAGCACGTAAGGAAGCAATCGAACCGCCTTCAAGAATGTTTATTTTCATCGGTGCTTTTTTCAGTTTTGGTATCGACAGAACGGAAGATGCCATCAATAATAATCTTTAAACCAAACAATCATGGACTATCAACCCACACCCCCCGGCAAGGACCCGCAGCTCTGGATGATTGCCAGGCGCAGAGCGAGTTTTAAATCGCATTTCGCCACCTATATTGTGATCAATATTTTCCTCTGGTTATTGTGGTATTTTACCGGTGCCAAAACAGATGGTAACCACATACCCTGGCCCGCATGGTCAACATTCGGATGGGGCATAGGCCTGGCCTTTCATTATGTTGGAGCTTATATGCGCTCGGACGGGGTGGAAAAGGAATACGAAAAATTGCATAACAAAAACCTCAAATAAATATTATGAAACAATTGATCACATCTGCCATCTGCATACTTATGGTGCTGGGAGTTTCAGCCCAGGATGCTAAATACATGAAAGCGATGCAGGAAAAAGTTGCTGCAGTTGACACCACTTATGATGTTGAAAAACTTAAGGACCTCTCTGCCAGTTTTGAAAGGATCGCGCTGGCTGAAAAAACCCAGTGGCTTCCCTATTATTATGCGGCCCTCACCCATGTGAATATGGGACTGATGCAAAGCACCCAGGGCGCCATGCCGGCTGATAAGATTGATCCTATTGCAGATAAGGCTGAAGAATTGCTTAACAAGGCTATTGAGCTCAACAAGGATCATTCGGATATATACATCGTAAAGAAAATGATCGCCAACCTGAGAATGATGCCTGGTGAAATGACCAGGTATATGCAGTATGGTCCAGAGGGGGCGGCAGCTCTCGAAATGGCAAGAAAACTCAATCCTGAAAACCCGCGTGTGCCATTGCTTGAAGGCCAGGATAAATTTTTCACTCCTGAGCAATTTGGGGGAAGTAAAACAGAAGCGAAAAAATTATTCGAGGATGCGCTCAAAAAATTTGAAGCCTACAAACCTGAGTCAGCCATTGATCCCAACTGGGGCAAGACCACGGCACTTTATTTTCTGAACCAGATCAAATAAATGAATGGTCCGCTTTTATCAAAGCGGGCCATATTTTTATATGGAAGATAACTTTTCACCACAGCAAAGCATTGAACTGATCAGGTCCATGATCAGCAAAACCAAATCGAACCTGAGCGAAAACAGGTTCTATTTTCTATTATGGGGCTGGACCAGTTTTATTGCCATTATTTGCCAGTTTTTACTCAAAGTAGTATTTGAATATGACAGGCATTACCTGGTATGGCTGGTTAGTTTACCCGCTGCAGTCATTACCATGTGGTATGCAACCCGTCACCGCAAAACGCCAATGGTGAAGACCTATTTGGGTGATAGCATGTCCTTCCTGTGGACAGGCATCGGCATCAGTTTTTTTGTGCTGGTCGTAATCATTACCAATCTGCCTGGCGGATGGCTCCATGCCTGGCCGTTTTTCATTTTATTTTACGGGCTGGGAACTTTTGTATCAGGCCGCATACTTCAGTTCACTCCGCTGATCATTGGAGGAGTCTTCAACTGGATTCTTGCCCTCGTTGCTGTGTACGTGCATTATGATTACCAGATGCTGCTGGCGGCTGCAGCCATTTTTACCAGCTATATCATTCCCGGTCATTTGCTGGGTCATATCAAATCGGATTATGGAAGATAAAAATCTAACTGAAAGGGAAAGCCTGGACCTGATCCGGCAGATGATACAAACAGCAAAAAACGAACAGAAGGATAATGGCATGGGATGGATCGTGTGGGGCTGGCTGTTATTCCTTGCTTCGGTTCTTACCCTGGTTAATTTATATATGGACTGGTTCAATACATTTTTTTTCTGGAATGTATTTGGCATCATTGGCCTGCTGCTGCTGGCCTTCCGGATATTCCAGTACTTCAGTGGTCATGAAAGGAAAAAAGTCAGGACCTACACCAGCGACCTGCTGGATAAACTGAACACAGGATTTTTTATTTCACTTATTCTAATCATCCTGTCCATCAATATCGGTGTCCATCCAATTTATGGTTTTGGGCTGCTGCTGGGCCTGTACGGATTCTGGATCCTGATCTATGGCTCAGTCATGAATTTTAAGCCTTCACTAATCGGGGCTTATATTACCTGGGGTTTTGCTTTTGGTTCACTATTCGCTGAGGATTTCATGATAACGATGCTGCTGCATGCAGTGGCAGTGCTTTGCGGTTACATCATTCCCGGTCATATGGCATACAAGGAGTTTAATAAAGTTCAGGAGATAGGCAGTGTTTAAAGATCTGGATCCCATATTGCATTCACAATTGCGGCTGGCAGTAATGAGCCTGCTCATCAGCGTTAAGGAAGCGGAGTTTACTTTCATTAAAGAGAAAACCAATTCCACCGCCGGCAACCTTAGCGTTCAGGTGCAAAAACTTAAAGACGCAGGTTATATTGATGTAGTGAAACAATTCAAGGATAATTACCCGCAAACCATCTGTAAAATCACTCCTGAAGGCATCAGGGCTTTTGAGAATTATGTGGAAAGCCTTAAATCATACCTGGACCGATAACTGATCCACTTATCTATCCGAAAATTTTTGGCCGGGAAGCACAGGAAGTAGTTTCTTCCAATTCAAACATAATTCTCGTATCACAAAGTGGTTCGGCTCAATTGCGCCTTTTTTCCTTGGCGCCTTTGCGTGAAACCCTATCTGCGGTTAACTTTGCTTATGCAAGATGCCAGTGATGTAGTAACCGTACAACATCTTTCCAAACAATTCACCGAAGTAAAAGCTGTTGATGATCTATCCTTTACTGTTCCCAAAGGAGTGGTATATGGTTTTCTGGGGCAGAATGGCGCAGGCAAATCCACTACCATACGCATGCTGTTAACCCTGGTAAAATCCGATGCCGGCAGAATCCGCTTGTTTGGGAAAGACATCCGTGAGCATCGTAAAGAAATATTAGGAAGAATTGGGGCGGTAATAGAAAAACCGGATCTCTATAAATTCCTGACGGCCTATCAAAACCTCCGGATCATGGCAAAGCTGAGTGGCATCAATCCACCAAAAAAGAAATTGATGGACCAGCTCGAACTACTGGGTATTGCAGACAGAGCCGGCAGCAGAGTGAAAACTTTTTCTCAGGGGATGAAACAAAGACTTGGCATCGCATGCGCCCTCGTTCACGACCCGGATCTTATCATTCTAGATGAACCGGCAAACGGGCTTGACCCGCAGGGCATTGCCGATATCCGGAACCTGATCCTGCACCTGAGCCGCGAACAAAAGAAAACCATTCTTGTATCATCACACCTGCTTAACGAGATTGAACTGGTGGCAGATCATATGCTCATCATCGACAAAGGCAGGAAGGTTGCTGAAGGAAAAGTTTCTGAACTACTGAATCCATCAAGGACGCTGGTACAATTACAAACGTTAGATGATGATGCCACAAGGAAAATCCTGCAGGAATCCCGGTGGGCTGCTCAGCTCCAGGCCTCATCTTCATTGCAACTGTTGATGCATAAGGATGATATTCCTGTACTTGCTGCTTACCTGGTGGAAAGAAGAGCAGGTATCATATCCATTCAACCCAAACATTCACTCGAAAATTATTTTCTTTCACTTACAACTTCAAGGCAGCATGTGGCAGCTTACGGGAATTGAACTGTTCAAAATTTTCAGGAAACCCCGCACCTATATTGCGTTTGCGGCCATCACTGCCATCATCGTACTGGTGCAACTGGCCTTGTATATTGACGGTGACCTCTACCTGGATTTTATGATGAGGTCCATCAATGCCAGCTTTATCGTGGAAGGAAACAAGCTCAATGGATATTTTGTTTTTTTCATCATCCTTCAAACCCTGCTCATGCACGTGCCACTGCTGATTGCGCTGGTAGCTGGCGATATGATCGCAGGTGAAGCTAATATGGGTACCCTCAGGCTAATCGCATCCAAACCTGTTTCGAGGACCAGTCTCTTGTTAAGCAAATTCCTGGCGACATCTATTTATACCATCATGCTGCTCACTTTTATGGCACTTCTGGGCCTGGGCGGTTCCATATTACTGTTCGGTACCAGCGACCTGATGGTTTTCAAAAGTGACATGCTCCTGCTGATCGACCGCAATGATATCTTGTGGCGTTATGGATTTGCTTATTGTTTTGCAGGATTAGCCATGATTACGGTGGCGGCCCTGGCGTTTTTATTTTCTGTGTTTGCAGAGAATTCGATTGGTCCTATTATCGCCTCCATGAGTGTGATCATCCTGTTTACAATTCTCACTACCATGGACATCCCATTTTTCAACAATCTGAAACCTTACCTCTTCACCAATCACATGCTGAACTGGAAAGGTTTTTTTGACCGGCCGGTTGATCGTGCCGAAGTGTTAAAATCCATAGCTGTGCTCATGGGTCACATTGTATTTTTTGTTTCTTTGGCTATCTATTCTTTCAGGCGTAAGGATATCCTTTCCTAAAAAAAATCTATGAAGACTTTATTTTCATTCCTTCTGTTTTTTCTTTCATCAATTATTTTACATGCGCAGGATGCTGAGACCCTCGTGAACCAGGTAAGGGCGAAGCTGGCACAGGTGAAAGATTACAAGGCTGAAGGCCGCATGAAAATGGATGTGGCATTTATTGATGCCCCTCCTTCAAAGATTGCTGTGTATTTCAAAAGTCCTGATAAATTCAAGGTGAAAAAAGATGGAGGTATTTCCATTCTTCCGAAAGGTGGCATCAGCATCAACCTCGGAACTTTGCTGGCCAATGGTGAATATGATGTGGTACCTAAAAAAGATACGGTACTGAATGGTAAAAAACTGAAGGTAGTGCGGCTGTTGCCGGTGGATGAGAACAGCGAAGTGGTGCTCACTACCTTGTATATTGATGAAAAGAACCTGGTAGTGATCAAATCAACAGTAACAACAAGGGAAAGCGGATCATACGAAATCGAGATGAGTTATGGGAAATATACAGCATGGGGACTGCCGGATAAAGTAGTGTTTTCCTTTAACACAAAAGATTATAAACTGCCCAAAGGGATCACGTTTGAATATGAGAAAGGCGGTAAAAAGGCCGCTGACCTAAAAAATAAAAAAGGTAAAGTTGAGATCAGCTATTCCTCGTATATCATCAACAAGGGTATTGATAATAAAATCTTTGAAGCAGCCAGTTAGCGGTCCCTGTCGATGGTATCATCGATCTTTTCATCTTCCACATTCCGGAGCACTTCAGCAGTAATCTTTCTCAAAGGATTTTTATTTCTTTCATCAAATTCATTGCGGCGGTTGATGATATCCACACATTCGAATACCGCCGTAGTAAAGGAGGTTGAATCAGCCATGTTTTTTCCGGCGATATCAAAGGCGGTTCCATGATCGGGAGAAGTGCGTACAAAGGGCAGACCTGCTGTATAATTCACTCCTTCGCCGGAAGCGATGGTTTTGAAAGGTATCAGTCCCTGGTCGTGGTACATGGCAAGTACGGCGTCGAACTGCAGGTAACTTCTTCTTGCAAAGAAGGCATCAGCGCTGTAGGGGCCAAATACCAGCATATTGTTTTTAACTTCTTTGATGGCAGGTTTAATAATCTGTTCTTCTTCGTTGCCGATCAGGCCTTCGTCACCTGCGTGCGGGTTAAGTCCGAGTACAGCAATCTTAGGTTTATCAATACCAAAATCACGTCGGAGACTGGCATGCAGTAAATTCAGTTTGGATATAATTGCTGCTTTGGTGATATTTTCTGCTACGCCGGAAACGGGCAGGTGTTCGGTCACCAGTGCCACCCGGATATTGTCAGCATACAATAACATGAGCACATCTTTAGCCTGGGCTACATTTTTGAGGTAAGGTGTATGGCCGGTGTACTGAAAAGAAGACGACTGCACATTTTTTTTATGGAAAGGTGCGGTCACCAGTCCATGAATATGCCCGGATTTGAGCGCTTCGGCCGCAGCAACGAGCGAAATCACGGCATATTGTCCACCTGCATCGGTCAGTTGCCCGGGATTGACGGGGATCTCATCTTCCCAGCACTGGTAAATATTGATCTGTTTGGGATTGATACGGGAGAAATCCTTGATGCTCTGGTAGTTGAAGTGAGCATCGGGAATGGATTTTTTATAAAAATTGATCAGTTTATTGGAAGAAAAGATCACGGGGGTGCAGTGTTCAAGGATCCTGTGATCAGAGAAAGTTTTTATAATTAATTCAGTACCAATTCCGTTTATATCACCGCAGGTAATTCCGATTACTGGTTTATTCATGCTCAAATTTCGGTAAATAAAAGAAAACAATTAGGGTTCACTAAAACATTCTATGTAGCATCGTATCATCCCAGCCAAATCTACTATTGGCGGGCGTTTCAATAATACCGAAGTTTGAATAAATCAATGAATCTTCGTAACCGGAGTTAATTGATTAAGAGTATTTATTTAGAAATTTTAAGCAAGCACTTGCATTTTTAAGTAAAAACTCTGACTTTTGGAACAGAAATCCTTTACCTGATGAAGAAATGTGCAAAGAATCCTAAAACCATTCTCCACTCGTACATCTCCTCTTTAAGTATCGGATCTCTTTAAGCCCAAAAGGTTTACCAATATCTATAGCAAGAACTAACCGTCCGCTTATGAAACGAATTTTACTAGCTGCAATGCTGTTGCTGCAAATGTTTGCAGCCCTCAATATGCATGGTCAGTGTACCAACGCCCAACTTAACTGGGACAGGTTGGATTATTATTACAACAGCGGCACCAATCTTCAGCCTTACGGATACAGTGGTAGTAACTACGTTACCAATACAATGGAGCGGACCCAGAAGTTTGCGATCGGGCCTAACCAGGTAACTTTTGTCACTTCAGCCGTAGGTATGGTGAAAGGTGAAAATGGTGATCATGATGGAGATCTGGCTGGATTTACGGGTGATGACGCGCAGTTTACCCCAAGTGCTAACGGGCAGACCATTACCATGACCTTCCGTGATGCCGTTACCAATACCAGCTTTGCTTTTTATGATGTGGATGCCTCCCAGCGGATTTCCGTTGATG
>JAEYUA010000101.1 GCA_023433755.1 Bacteroidota bacterium
GCCAATAGCCTTTGGCTTTTCCAAAACTCAAACCCACCCAAAAGGCCTGCGCTTCTTATATTTGCTGCCCAAGTAAGTATTATGAAGTTTTATAATTGGCTGATCAAATACCGTCTCTATGTAGGTCTCGTGATGATTGTGGCGGGTGTGGCCCTGAACCTGACCATCAGTGGTTTCTGGCCTGTTTTTCCTCTTTACCTGATTGGTGTGATTCTCATCGCCGGTCATTTCTTTTTCGGACCACTCCGCCTGATCCAGGAGCACATGGAAAGCGGCAATATGGAAGAAGCGGAAAAGATTGTGAACTCCATCAAATATCCCAATCTTTTATACAAACCGATCCGCTCTGTTTATTATACACTCAAGGGCAATATGGCCATGATGAAGCAGGATTTTGATTCTGCCGAAAAGAACATGAAAAAAGGCCTGGACCTGGGTATGCCTATGAAAGAAGCGGAAGGCGCCAGCATGCTGCAGATGGGTATGCTTGCCATGCAGAAGAATGACCTGAAACAGGCCGAGAGTTATATCCGTGCGGCGCTTCGTAAAGGTTTACCTGATAAAGAAAACCAGTCTGCCGCTTACCTGCAGATGTGCAGCCTGATGATGAATAAAAGGGAATTCAGGGCGGCCAAGGATTTTTTCAGGAAGGCCAAAGCTTTGAAACCTACCACTCCGCAGATCGTTGACCAGATCAAGCAGATTGAGAAGTATATTTCGAGAATACCGGGTTAGGTTTTCACCGCAGAGAAAAGGAGGAAAGGAGTAAGCGCAGAGGAAAACATTTTTGAATCGCGGCCACTACTCACTGCCTCGCGGCTATGCCTTTGATTTCATACTCAGCGTATCTCTTTTTCTCCTTTTCTCTCTGCGGTAAAAAAAATCACAAAATCACAACCTCTATCACGGCATCCAAATTAATCGGACCATAGACATGTGGAAATTCCTGGTTAATGGATGGCGCCAGTTCATATTTTAATGGGGAAGTCAACGCTTCAGTATCGATTACAAGTTTTACAAGGTCTGTCCTGCCGTAAAAATATCGCTGTAACACCCCTTCCACCTGCCCTGCCTCACTGCAGTGAATGAAATTTTCTTTTTCCAGAGAAGGATCGGTATAAAAACCCTGCTTCAATGCCTGCTCCCATTGTTCTTTGCCCGTAACATGATAAATGATAGCCATACTAATCAAATTTTAATTGCATCGAAGCACCAGGCCAGGTTCCGTATTTCCCACAAATCACCTGGTAACGGTAATTAAAAATCTGATGCAGTTTACCTTTTACAATCAAAGGATGAAACATCCTTCCTAACACTCCAAAGGGTAATTGGTACTCCACAATATCCTTCATCTCAACGCCCCCTTCCACTTCCCTGAAAATATGCCGGTGCCGCCACAACCGGTAAGGTCCTTTCAACTGTTCATCAACAAACATATAAGGCTGGTCCACTTCCGTGATCTCTGTGAGCCATGACAAGGGAATTCCAAACAAAGGCCTTACCACGTAAGAAATCCTTTGACCCTTATGTATGGGTTTAGGTTCTTCCTTGTTTCTTACCCGCAGCCCCAGGAAGGGTGGCGTAATGGCAAGCAGGTTCCGTGCATCGGAAAAGAACTGCCATACCTCTTCAATCGATCCCGGTATCATTTGTATGCTTTCGAGCCGAAAAATTTTTGACATTCGCTTCTTTCATCAAACTTAATGCATCAACTTCACGCTGCCATAAGACAATCTTTAACTGCTACCGCAACTTATGAATAGAATTTTATCTCCCGTTACCCTTCTGATATGCTTCCTGCTATCTTCAACAATTCTGATAGCACAGGACAAAAGGACCCAACTTCCCGGTTTCCTTGCCAACTCCTATGCAGGTATCAATATCGGCTACATTAACACACCGCTTTCCTCCCGGCAGCTTGAACCCGGATACGAGGCTGAATCGGTGAGCAACCCCCAACTGGGTGTGCGCATCACACTGGCGGGTTACCGTTTCAATAAAAATCTCTCCGGCCAGGTGACCTACTGGAAGCCGGTGAATTATACCAAGTACCACAGCATTAACGGCGATAAAAAAACCTATTCTTCCTGGGTTCACCAGGGCACAATGACGCTTCGGTCACAAGTACCCATCCGCAACAAACTTTCCGTATTCGCGGAAGCTGGTTTCGGTATTGTTACCCGACGCGGATTCCAGGTCAACGGCCTTGACGTAGTGAAGAATTCCACCGATGCCAACTTTGTGGCCGGCGCCGGGCTTGAATACCAGGTGAACCGGAACTGGAACATCATTGCCGGCACCACCTATTCAACAGCAGTGCAAAGATCAAGGCAACCCAGTACGATTTTTCATTCAGCAGGATTCCGTTACAATCTTCAGCCCCTGCCTGCCGATAAAGTGGAGCGAAATAAAGAGGGTGGTTATTTCTTCCCAAAACACCTGGTGCAGGTGGCCTATACTACGAACAGGTTTGGCTATTGGGCCAATGATTTCTTCTCCCATGAATTTCCCATTTACTGGGGTGGACGGATACAGATTGCCAAAGGCGCTTTTCTCCGTTACCAGCGCAACATCTATCATTCCCGGAAATTCTTCTCCTTTGATGTGGGTACCAGCATTGGCTGGTGGCAGGGCCGCAACCTGAAAGAGAATGCCTATACATTCTCAGTGTATCCCTTATTCCGTTTCAGCCTGCTGAGAACAAAACCCTTCGATATGTATTTCAATTATTGTGTAGCAGGACCGAGTTATATCACCCGGACCATGATCGAAGGAAAAAATTCAGGCAGGCATTTTACATTCCAGGATTTCATGTGCATCGGGTTTTTTATTGGCAAACAAAGACACCTCAATGCAGAAGTGATATTGAATCATTATTCCAACGGTAATATTTTTCCTTACAATGCGGGTTTGAAAATACCGACGACGTTTACGTTGGGATATGCATTTTAGAAAAATTAACCGCCAAGAAAGAAGGGCCAGCCTTCGCTAAAGCTATGGCGGGCAAAGCGCCAAGGATTCGCTGGACTAACGACACTTATTTGCGGTTCCTTGGCGCCCTTTGCGCCTTGGTGGTTTAAAGAATAGCATAATAATTGAATCTTTGTTTTCAATGAGCTACGATCAACTGGCAAGAGCAGAACTGGCCGCCTGGCAAAAACGCATGCAGCGGCGTCCATCAGTGCTCAACCGCATGAGCAAGAGCATGCAAACGAAGATCAACAGCTACATCCCGGAAAAAGTTCATGTTACACTTACCCGCATCATCAAAGAAATGATCCGTGGTGTATTGTTTGGTTCGCAGCATACCACCAAAGAACCCAGGCAATACCCCGACCTCATGACTCTTGAAACCACCGTCATGAAGATCATAGATGGTTATAAAAAAACCGCGGCGGCCGAAGGTGGTGTTACTGGCGCAGGTGGTTTTTTGCTGGCCATGGCGGATTTCCCGATCCTGCTGGGCATCAAGATCAAACTGCTTTTCGACCTGGCCTCACATTATGGTTATGATGTGAAGGATTACCGTGAAAGATTATTCATCCTCTATATTTTCCAGTTGGCCTTCAGCAGCCAGGAACACCGGAGAAAGGTGTACAGCCAGATTATTGACTGGGATAAAAGGAAGGAAGAACTTCCCACCGACATCAACGAGTTTGACTGGCGCGGCTTTCAGCAGGAATACCGCGATTATATCGACCTTGCCAAACTCGCCCAGCTCATCCCGGGCATAGGGGCAGTAGTGGGGCTGATCGTCAACTACAAATTGCTCAAACAATTGGGCGATACCGCTATGAATGCCTACCGCATGAGGATCTTCGAGTCCAGCCTTCCGCAGTTACCCGGATCTTAATAACTGTCGGCACACTATTGGTATTACAGGTAATAGAATATCCTTTGTTTGCCCCCAAGTCTTCCTGTGAGCCTTAAATCGTGTGTTATGGAAAAGATTTATCTCCTCTTAAGAAACAACGTGGAATCCGGCCCTTATTCGCTCAATGAATTATTAACGCAGCAATTAAGGCCCACTGATATGCTTTGGATCCAGGGTAAAAGTACCGCATGGACCTACCTTTCTGAAATGGAACTGAACATACACGAAGAACCTGCTGCCGCCGCCGCACCTGTTACCCGGTTGGTTGGGGATGAAATTGAACAAAAAGCAGAGGAAATCCGCAAAAGGGCCCTGAATTTCAAACCCCGCTCAGTTTATATACAGCAGGAACCGGCCAGCGAACACACCGGTTATGCAGGCAGTTACCGTTTACCAGGCGAGGAAGAAATCGAATTCATTGATCACCGCAAAAAAGATAACAGATTATTGAACGAAGTAGTGATGACTTCGGTGATCATCTGCCTGTTTGCAGGCGGACTATATTTCGGATCCAGTTTCCTGAAATCGGGAAGAGAGATCATCAGTCCTGCCGCTACGGAGATCGCAACTGAAACTGAAATCCGTAGCACTACCAGGCCAGCAGTTGCGGCTGCAGAACCTAAACAGGATCATTCAGTGGCAGAAGACAGCAGTTTCCTGCAGCATCAAACCATGGTGCAGACAGAAAATCAAATAAGGACTTCTAACGTACCTGCACGTAAACAGGATACTACCACAAAAATTTCTCAGCCTACGCCGGCTTCAACAATTGCTTTGGAAACAAAAGAATTAAAAGCAGACCCCCCTGCATTGAAAACAGAAGAAGTGATTCCGGTAAAAAAAGAAACAGAACCTGTAGTGGCTAAAAAATCTACAGCCATCAATAAAGAAGAAACTCCCGTTAAAAAACAGGATACAGTTGTAACAGAAGAGGAAGAGAAAAAAGGACTGGGCAAAGCCATCAGCCGTCTTTTCAAGAAAAAGAAAAACAAAGATGACCAGAAGGAAGATTAATCTTCCTGTGCCACATTCATCTTTACAACCCCGGCTTTTTTGAGCAAAGCAATTACCGGGTAAGTTGGATCAAATTCACCTTTTTTGGATGCGAAATTGCTCCGGGCAGGAAACTTATGATGATTGTTATGGTAACCTTCTCCCATCATCAGCAAATCCACCTTGAAAAGATTTTTGGAAGTATTGTCAGTTTCATAATTCACATCTCCGTACTTATGCGCAAACCAATTGATGATTACACCATGAACAGGCCCCATGGTAATGTGAATGGGTATCAGCAGGTACCACCAGGCAGAAGGAGCAAAAACCACGTAAAACCATACATACACAGCGCTCCAGAGAATTCTTGAATACCAGGTATTACCCCACCAGTCGAAACCCTTCCAGTCCGGAACATTGCGCGTAAATCTTTCTTCCACTTTCAGTTTGCCGTACATGATGCCTACATAGGTTACACTGGTGCGCCACATCATGCTGATGATATTTTTGTCATAGGCCGGTGAATGCGGATCATTTTCCGTATCGGTATAGGCATGGTGAATGCGGTGCATGATGGCATAAACCCTTGGACTCATATAAGACGAACCCTGGGTGATATAGGCCACGATGAAGAAAAACCGTTCCCAGAATTTATTCATGGTAAAAGCACGGTGCGCCGCATACCGGTGCTGGAAAAAAGTCTGGGAGAAAAGTGATAAGTACCAGTGAAGTACAAAAAAGATAAGAATCGCTACCATGATTAAAGGAAATACTGCTTTGTAAGTTAAAGGGCGGAGTGCCCGCACAAAGCAGCAAAAATAAGGATTTGAAGGCTTAAAGCAACCGGCCTCGGCTCCGGCGGCTGGTTGTTAAAAAAAATAAAAATGGATGATCCAGGTGGCCGGAATTTATGTAATTGACCGGGCATCTACATCTTAACCCCACAAACCAGACTTTATGAGGCCCATCATTCAACCCGCGACGCTGGTACTATTTCTTTCCAGCCTTTTTCTTTTATCCTCTTCCTATTCAGAAAAATCATTAAATAAAACACTGGCCTCCTCCCAGTCAGGCAATGCAAATCCTAAGATCCAGGTCGCCATTCTACTGGATGTAAGCGGGAGCATGGATGGCCTCATCGAACAGGCCAAACTCCAGTTATGGAATATGGTAAGTGTGATGGGAAAGGCCAAATGCGACAGTGTTACACCCGGCATTGAGATCGCCTTGTATGAATATGGCCGTTCCTCCAATGATGCCCGGGCTGGTTATATCAAACAGATCAATCCCTTTTCCACCGATCTTGACCAGATATCCAAAGACTTGTTCGCACTGAAGACCAATGGAGGTGATGAATATTGCGGCCATGTGATGCTCACATCCCTTACAGATCTCAACTGGGATGCTTCAAAGGATAGTTATAAGGTGATCTTCATTGCCGGCAACGAAGATTTTTTACAAGGTAATGTGAGCTGGACCCGTGCCTGCGAAGAAGCAAAGAAAAAAGGAGTGATCGTAAACACGATCTATTGCGGTGATAAAATGCAGGGTGTAAAAGAACACTGGAACCTGGCCATGGAATGTGGCAGCGGCAGCTATACCAATATCAATCATGGCGCAGTGATAGAGGACATTCCCACACCTTACGACAGTGCCCTGTTCACACTCAACACCAGGCTGAATGGAACTTATATTGGTTATGGTTCAGCAGGATTTGAAAATAAATCAAAGCAGGAAGCGGTTGATGTGATGAACTTCAATTCGAACAAGGCCGCTGCAGCTAAAAGGGTTTCAGTGAAAGGGAAAAAAGGATTGTACAGCAATACCAGTTGGGACCTGGTAGATGCTTATGAGGCAGACAGCACTATCATCAGCAGAGTTGATGTAAAGACCCTGCCGGATTCCCTTCAGAAAAAATCAAGAAAAGATTTGAAGGTGATTGTTCAAATAAAAAATAAAGAACGCGGATATATACAACAGGAAATTGAAGCCCTGAGCCAGAAAAGAGACCATTTTCTTGCTACCGAAAAAGTAATACTGGTTTCACGCTCCAGCGACCCAACACTCGAATCTGAAGTGGAGAAGATTATTAAGGAGCAGGCGAGGCGGTATAGGATGGTGATAGAATAGCTGCAAGTTGCAAGCTGCAAGCTGCAAGAGTTCAATTCGGATATACATTAGATATTCGTATCCTTTCAGTTGTTAATAAAGAGGCGCCTTATTCTTTGAGGTGCCTTCTTGTAGCTTGCAGCTTGTAGCGCTGCAAGCTGCAAGAGTTTAATTCGGATATACATTAGATGTTCGTATCCTTTCAGTTGTTAATAAAGAGGCCCCTTATTCTTTGAGGTGCCTTCTAGTAGCTTGCAGCTTGTAGCGCTGCAAGCTGCAAGAGTTTAATTCGGATATACATTAGATGTTCGTATCCTTTCAGTTGTTAATAAAGAGGCGCCTTATTCTTTGAGGTGCCTTCTTGTAGCTTGCAGCTTGTAGCTTGCACCTAAAAACTCATTTCATCCGCGCTCGGTCCATAACTTCCCGGGATGGGTATGTTGAGCAGTCGGAGGTAAACACCCAACTGGGCGCGGTGATGGGTGGTCTGGTTGAGTGAATGCCTGATCACTTCATACTTATTCATCACAGCATGAACCTGGTTGCCGGTGCGCATGGTCCATTCTGGCAGGAGATCAGCTTCTTTCGCCTGTTCCAGGCGGGTCTTTCCTTTTGCGTACGAATCTTCAAAAAGCCTGAGCAGGTCTTCGTTGCTGCTGATGGAAGATGGTGTATAATCCATCGTTGCGAAATCGATACCCGTTGTGGTCAACGCCATATCAACCCACCCGGGGAGTTCTGCTATATGCACTACCAGGTTGTGCAGGTCCATGCTTTTCTCATGTGGTTTCCATTTTAATTTGTCAATGGGAACTCTTTGAAGCATTTTACGGGTAACATTGGCTTCGTAATCCAATTCTTTCAATAAAATCTGAATAATATCCATGGTTGTTTGGTTTTATACAAAATAACCATGGCCTGCTGACAACCCTATGGCAGTGCATAAAGCGGCTTTACAATTTTTTTTATAATTCCTCCCTGCGGCCTGATGCTATGGCAAGGGTTATGGCTGTAAGAAAAAATACCGACTCGATCATGAGCCAGGTGGTTCCGAAACTTCCAAGGGGTCCTTCTGAAAACCAGGTGACCAGTCTTGATAATGCATAGAACCCCCATAATAGCGCCAGGAGATTGAGGCCTTTGCGTACGTCTTTCATTACCAGGTAAACCAGGGCGCAGAATAGTGTGAGTCCTACCCCGCCAAATACGCCCCTGATAGAACTGAAGGCATCATTGTTCCCGAGTTTAACCTGTACCAGGTCCATAACAGCCTGTGGTGAGAAAAAAGCCATAAGGCTTACCGTTAGAATGCTGCCGGCAGAGATCCAGATGAAGGTTTTGGAGGCGGCAGTGAGTGTTTGTATTTTTTTCATGTTTAATGATTTGAATGCAAACCTGCAACATGAAAGAGAGGGAAATCTTGGTTTTTACCAAGATGTTTATCTTAAATACGAACCTGGAATTTTCAAAGAAATATAGCCGTTCAGGCGGTAAGGGCAGCCTTCGCTGAAGCTTGCGCCTCCGCTAAAGCTTCAGCGGCACGCGGACGGCTGCTAAAGCGGTAAGTAGTTTTCTACAATTCAAATCTCTGCGCTATCTCCTTTTCTCTGCGGTGAAAAAAACTCACATTCAAATCCTCAGATCCTGATTTTATTCACCAGCTTACTGAAATTGGTGGCATCAATACCTAAATAATCAGCCAGATATTTCTGTGGAACAATATTTAAAATATGCGGGCTTCTCTTTAGCAGCTTCCGGAATTTTTCCTCTGAAGAATAACACTGCAATTCAGCCTGTCTTTCGAGCAGTCCTGCAAAAGCATGAGTGAGTCCTTTCCTGATCATGGTGGAAATAGCAGGCCATTTTTCCATCAACTCCTCCACCTGGTCGGATGAAGCCCGCAGGAATGAAGAAGCCGTAAGGGTTTCATAATGATATCTTGAAGGTTGTTGCAAAAGAAATGAATCGAGCACCCCACCAAATGATGGCGCATACGTGAAGACCAGGGTGGCTTCGCGGTCATGTTCATCAAGAAAATAAATGCGCTGTACCCCTTCAACAATAAAATAAAGATATTTCTCCTTCGCTCCTGCCACGGTGATCATTTCCCGGCGCTTCAACTCAAATGGTTTCCATACAGCCTCAAAGGCCTGCCATTCCTCGGCACTGAGCGGATAGAGCGCATGAACCAGTTCCTTCAATTGCAGGTATGGATCTTTCATATCAATAATTTACCGGTAGCTGTTCCATGTAATCATTCAGCGCCATGTGATCAGTTTTACTGAAAGGTTTGCCCGTATTATGCATGCGCAGGATATTGGTAACCTTGAAATCACGATAATCATTCCGCATCAGGCACCAGCCGATCATATGCCAGTTGAAAGCATAGAAGATCAGCCCGATGGGTTCCACCAGTCTTTTACTCACCTCGTTCAATCTGTTCTGGTATTCCAGCTCAAGTTGGTGACGTGCTGAGATGGCCAGTTGCAGGCCCGCCAGGTATTCATAATTTTTCTGGTAACATTCCGGGATCTGAAACCGGATGCGGCTGTCAAGCGTCTCCAACTTTTCTTTTTCGGCAGACCGCAATACGGATTTGATCTTGTTGAGCGCTGAAGTATAATGTTTACCAATGCACCTGTCAGCGAATCCTGCCACCAAAGATTCCATCAGCAACAGGGCATTGGCTTCTTCTGAACTGAAAGCGACCGGAGGAAGAAAATATCCCTGCACAATAAAATATCCCCTGTTGGCCTCAAAGCTCACCGGTATGCCCTGTTCGCACAAGGCCTTCACATCACGGTAAACCGTGCGAATGGAGATGTTATATTTTTCCGCGATCTTTTCCGCCGTCACATATTTCCTGGACTGCAGAAGGGTTAGAATGCCAAACAGGCGGTCAATGCGATTCATCCTGGTGTATTGTTCAAATTTAAAACTTTAGCGCTCCGGATGCGAATTGAGGAAAGTATAACATTCCGCCGGGCTGCCATCTCTTATTTTTGCCCCTTACCCCAGGTTATGATCGGAAAAGTATTGACAGTTGCCGGCCTCGCAAGTTTTGAGATTTATGCAGCCATTCCAGCCGGATTCGCATTTGGACTTTCACCCTACACTATTTTTATGGCTACTGTTGCCGGTGGACTCGCCGGGGTATTCGTAGCCGCCTTTCTTGGCGACAGGATCAGGAACTTTTTTTCCAGGAAACAAAAACCAAAGGAGAAAAAAGAAAAGCAGGGGCTTGGTCACCGCATCTGGGAGAAATACGGGATCATCGGGCTGGGATTTTTCGGCACCATGACGGTTGGCGCGCCTGCCAGCATTGCTGTTGGTGTGGGATTCAATGCTTCACTCCGCAAACTCATCACCTGGTGCTGTATCGGTGTGGTAACCCGTTGCCTTTTATTTACCGCGATCGGGCATTTTGGATTACAACTCTTCTGATCATTTCTCGATCCAGATAAGAGAGTTACCGGTGCCATATTCATTCTGTTCCCATAATTTATTGGAAGGATCGAGTAACCATTTTCCATCCACCACATATTTATAGCGCACCTTGCCGGGATTCAGGTGCAGGCTGAAGATCCATTCATCTCCCTCTTTGATCATGGCCAGTCCATCGGGACTCCATCCATTGAAATCACCTGCCAGGTAAACTTTTTTTGCCTGGTCAAAGCCTTTGAGCCTGAATGTATAATTAGGAGAGATCACCATGTAGGAATTACCATCACGCACTTTCACCGGGTTTTCCGGATCGCTGATCCAGTTTTTATCCACCTTGAATTTATACTCATGATTTCCGGGACCCAGCACATAAGAAAGTTTCCAGCCTGTAGGTGTTTTCACCATGGGCAGTTCAAATTCCCTCCAGCTATTGAAAGAACCTACCAGGTAAACCTGGCTTGCATTGCTGTGACCATCCAGCCTGAACACATAAGGTTCGCCAATGCTGATTACTGAATTGAAAGCACCGTTTCCGTCGGGCAAACGGTCCGGATTTTTTTCATCAGCATACCATTTGCCATCCACTACAAATTTATAAGCATGGGTGCCGTTGGCGAGGTATAAAGGAAGTTCCCAGCCGGCATCTGTTCTTTTCATGGCCAGGTCTTTCGGTTTCCAGTTGTTGAAACTACCGGCAAGGTAAACCTGCTTAGCACCGGTGTGACCTTCCAGCCTGAAAGCAGTATTGGTAAAAAAGTAAACAGAATTCTGGTTGCCCTTTCCATCATTTTCCAAAAGCTGGTTATCACGGTCGGTCATCCAGTTGCCGTCAGCAATGAATTTGTACCAGTATTTGCCGGGCCTTAAAACCACGTCAGCTATCCAGCCGCTGTCTGTCCGGTTCATGGCCAGTGCATCAGGTGACCAGTTATTGAAACTGCCTGCCAGCATCACGCGTTCTGCCCCTTCATTTCCTCTCAGGAAAAAACGGACGGTGGAATCTCCTTGCAGAAATGCATGTTTATTCCTGAAACGGTTATACCCAAAAACTACTGTATTGCTTACCGCGGGAAAGGCTGCTGAAAAATCAGGATGGTCCCCGGAGAAAATGATCTTCTGCCCGGGGTTGATGATATTGTCAATAGCCATGAGCGATTTACTGATCACAATACCCGTTTCATTATTGACATTGATCTTCCACCCCAGCTTTACGAGAGAATCGGCAATGCCGGTCCTTAAAAATCTTTTCAGGTCAAGGTCGGCCAGTTCAAAATTGATGATGAAGCTGTCCAGTTCTGCTTCAGCAATTTTTTTACTGAGCTGGATATACATCTTACCATCTTTTATAGTATAGATTTTTTCCTGCGCATGAAGAGATGAGGTCATGGCAAAGAAGACCAGCAGGCATGCCAGCCGCATCAGCCAGGCTTTCAGGGTCTTCTTCATTTCCATATGTACATTTTACGCGTTACAAAATTAAAACCTATTTTATTGAGCGAGAGAAAGTCGAACCCCAGCACTCCATCCACACAACCTGCATAAGAAAAACAGGTGCCTTCCAAATTAGTGATCAGCACCGGCAGGCTCGCGAATGACTGGTTGCCGATGGCCATATCACGCATGGAACCATAGAGGGCCTCCACTTTCCTGTTATCGGAACCGGTGAGCACTACCCTCCTGGAAATGGTTACATTTTCGAAGATCCTGTCGGGCAGCCGGCTGTCTAGGATATTGGATTCAGCCGCGCAGTCGATCACCAGCTTCAGTTTTTTGCCTGCCATGTAAGTAGTGGCAATGATCCTGTTGTCTGTAATATCAAAAGGAACCACCCTGTATTGCGAAGTATCGCCCAGCATGGCATGTTTGTACTTACTTCCCTCTTTTCTCCCAATGCGATGAAGGTAGATGAGATTACGTTCGTAATCTATGATCATCTCACACTTTTTGAATAATTCCATACCAAGAAGTCCCATGATCTGGATACCCTTGCTGTTTTCAAGATGACCCAGGTTCACCAGGTCGGCTTCTGCCCTGAAGTATTCCATGCCGCCGAATGAAAGCTCACCGACAGAGGTTTTGATTACAACGGGAGAAGACCCGTTGATGCTGGTTTGTCTTTCGTCATGGTGTTCTGTTGCCGGGTAATCACGGAAATAAGTGATGTTGAGCACCAGGTGTGGCGCACCTGTATCCAGGATAAAATTGCCTTCGATAGTGTCCACTCTTGCGCGAAGTACAATCAGGTTGCCTGCTCTTGTAAAAGGAATGACAGTTGATAAAGAATCTTCCGGTGCTTCAAATCCATTAACATTCACCTTCGCTGCCGTATCCCTGCCAGGATCAGCAAAACCTGCAGATGAAATGAATAATGATAATATAAAAAGCAGCCGGTACATGGTTTGAAATCGGGCGTAAAGTAATGTGTTTGCCCACTGAAACCAGAACCATTGTTCATTTTTAATTTTTTCTTAGACCGAAAAAAACAGGGCCCTTGCGGACCCTGTTGTATTTTTTTGTCGTGAGACGTGAGACGTGAGACGTGAACCGTGAGAGGTGAATCGTGAGCCACTGTCAACCTTCACGTACGGCTGGCACAGCCGACTACTGACTACTGACTTCATTTCCCAGCCTTCCCATCCCCTGAACGACCCGACTTTTGACTTTCAACTTTGAACTCAGAACTAGTACCTGCCGTCTCTCTTATCCATTCCACGTCCAATCGCGTAACCACCACCGGCACCAATTACAGCACCAACCACACCACCAACGGCACGGTTACGTTTGTTGATCACTGCACCGGCTACACCACCGGCAACACCACCGATCACAGCACCCTTAGCGGCCTTACTCCATCCTTTCTTCTGTGTGGCCTTGGCCGCGCTTGAAGACTCGGAATTATAAACGGTCCTGTTGCTGCTGGCCGTACTGCGGCTTGCGGTTGTTCTCCGGGCGGTGTTGTTGCTATTGCTTGCAACCACGTTACCCTGGGCCATCTGGTAAGCAGCCATCTGCTCCATGAAAGCCTGTTGCTGCTTCATGGCCTGGAATTCGGCCAGGCCGGTTGTATCAACTGCCATGGCGGCTTCAGTCCTTGTTCTTGTATTTGAGTTACATGCTGTCAGAAATAAGGCAGCGATAATAACCATAGGGAGTATCCTTTTCATACTGCTTAATTTGAGTAATACATTTTTCATAACGATATTTTTTAGGTGAACTAATACTCCTTTAATGCCGATACTATGCCATAAAAGGTGAATGACTGTTAAAGGAATTTGAGTGATGATTCATTAACTTTTTATTTGTCTGAACCTTGATTTGAGTGATTTTGGGATTAGGAAGAAATGAAAGGATTCGAATATTAAATAGTTTTATTACGAGGTTATAATGATTAAAAAAAGGGCAGCCACGAATGCGACTGCCCTTAACATTTTGATATTTATAAATTCTTAATTCCAGTTCCTGCTGAAAACCTTTTGCAGCAGTGCAGTGGATCTTGCAGAGGCATTGGTGCGGATCTGTCTTTCTTTTTCTTCCATCTGCTGGAACATTTTTTCTGTTACCAGCCCGGCCATCAGGTTAGCCAGGTCAATATTGAGCTTGTTACCCAGCACACTCTGAACAGGTTTGGTAATTTTATCCCATTGTTCATCCAGTTTGTATTCTTCAAGGGCTGACTGCATTACGGGTTTTACAGAATTACGGAGTTCTGTGCCAATATTGGCACGAAGGAAATCAGTACCGGAGGTTCCGCCATTTTTCACAATCCGCATGGCATCATTAAAATTCATCCGGTTGATTCCGCTGATGAATACGGGGATCGAATTGGTAGCCGTTTTTTCCGCCGCCGTACTCAGGGTGGTGGTGAACCTGTCGATCTCATTGGTGAGGCCCAATTGCTGCAGGGTATTCAGCGTTTTACGAAGTGATTCAGGGAAAAGCGTGGTCATGATGGCATCCTTACTAAAGGAACCAGTAATGCTTTCCCGGGCACCCATTTCAAGCATTTGCCTGAGCGCAGCGGTTGCGTCCGCTTCAGTGAGTGAATAATTTTTGAGGGCGCTGCAGGAAAAGGTTACCGGCAGCATCATCACAAATAACAGTGGCGTAAAAAGTTTTTTCATATGAATCGTTTTAATGTTTTTTTCACATCAACACTCTGATTAAAAAACTGCGCCGAAGTTTTGCCGGCACCTGTTAAATTTAATCTAATGGGTTTAAATGAAGGATCCCGCATCGCTGCAGGATCCAACCAAACATAAAACGGCACCTATTTCAATAAGTATAAAAATCCAAGGTAAAAGGCCATCGGCGTCAGGTCACCACCCCCAACCTGGGTGTTATTTATGGGAGCAAAACTCCGGGTGAACCTGGCATTGATCACCATGTTCTGATTAAGCATATAGGCTAATCCCACCAGCCATCTTAAGTCTGTTTTTTTATAGAATTCACTAATGTCGCCGTAGGAATCCGAACCATATTTTTCTTCCGCGGAAACCATATAGCCAATCTGCACGCCTGCTTCGGCCTGGAGCTTTTTCAGAAAGAGGTATTGAACGGCAACCGGAAGATGCACAAAGCTCCTCTTGATCTGTCCCTTGGTGCCATTTCCTCCTTCTTCCTTAGAACCTTCCAGGGAATAAAGCAACTCAGCCTGCAGGGCCAGCATTTCTAGAAAGGCATAGCGCCCGGCCAGGCCAGCATGAAAACCAATGCGGGGAGAAGTTTCATAATAACCAGAAGTGAATGTTTCTTTCGCAACTGTTAAGCCGCCTTTAACACCATAGGAGAGCTGGGCATGCGTGAGGAAAGCCATGGAAATGAGAATGAATGACAGGACGATCTTTTTCATTATGTTTTATTTTTTGATGAATGATTTACTGGCTGGAAAGCAGTTCACTCAGGTTTACATTCACACCAAGGCCAATTCTGAAAGTAGTCACATCCGCTTTTTCGGTTTGTGAACTGCCATCAATGGTGAGGTTTGATTTTTTTCCTACAGTGAACAGTCCCCTTGCAAAGATGGCGATGCCTTTACTGGCGAAATAATTCAAACCACCTCCTACATGCGGCGTACCGCCTGAGAATTCCGCGTCCACATAATCAAAGCCGTTGATCACCTGGGTAATCTTTCCTGTTCTGGAGCTATAGCCACCTTCCACAAAAGGCCTGAAGGGTGAAATGGTTCCGCCCAGGTTAAAGCGTACGCCAAAATCAATATGCGACATTTTAAAACCCTGTGCGTCTACATTAGACACATTCATGGAGGTAAAATCAAAACCGATGTAGGGTTCAATGAGCTGTGTTACCCCATAGCCGAACCTTACGCCTCCTCCTACCCCGTTACCTGCATTCTCATCCAGGTACTGGAAATATTCTGATGCCCAGCCCAGGCTGTGCACATTTACCGCTGCGTTAAAGCCCTTGGTGTTGGAGCGTTGTCTTACCTGCGCCATTGATGCGATGGACATAAGCAGGAACAAAAAAATGATGGATGTCTGTTTCATGTTTTGATGTTTGATTGTTATAGTTGAATCGTAATGCCTCTCTTTAATGGAACGGAATAGCTCCTGTTACTGATCATATCGTTGATCCTGCCACTGAGCTCCACTTCCTGGAGCGGTAAAGCTTCACCATTGGCGCCTGTGACCTTGGAGATCACTATGCTGATCTTTTTATTACCTACATTCTTGATACGGCCCGTTGCGGTGGCTCCTTTTTCTATGATCACATCACCATTATACCTGACCGGTGAGATCACATTGAAATAAATCACCTGGCCTTCGCTTGCATTCGTCGTTAATGGTTCACGCAGATAGAGCGACACTTCTGGTGCACTTGTAATGCGAATGGTTTTAGGTTCCCGCTTTTTCTCTTCCTTTTTTTCTTCTTCAGGTGGCGGTGGCGGCGGATCTTCTTTCCTAACCGGCTCCTCTTTCTCTTTCTGTTTCTCGCTCTGTTTCTCTTTCTCTTTCACCGTTTCCTTCTTAACATCCTTACCTGTTGCTTCTTTTTTACCTCCCCCTGTATCCCCCTCTTTCTCTTTCTGTTTCTGTTTCTCTTTCTCCTCCTGCCCCTCCCCTTTTCCCTCGTTCACCACATTTCTTACCGGCTGCACGGGCTGCAGGCCGCCATTATCATTGTATCCGCCATCGATCCTGCTTTGCTGTTGTTTCTTTACTTCCTGCCTGGGCTGTTGCACACTGTCTTTTTTCTGGTCGTTCATCCCCAGCAGTTCCGGTTCGCTGCGGCTCATACCAGCGATCACGAATATGGCAATGGAAAGCACAAGCACTGCCAACGCAGCTATCACGTAGGTACGGTTCTCCTTGAGTAGAATCTTTTGTTTGATATTGGTAACGGTACGCAGGTACACAGGAAGCGGCCGCGTACTCTTTTCGTGATGCACCACAGTGGGTTTAGCTACCGCGGACTTTGATGGGATCTGTACCAGTTTAGTAGGTGCCGGCTGGTGACTGATGGACAGGTCGGCATATTTCAGATCCGGAAATGCCTGGAGCAGGGCCTGTGAAAATTCTTTTGCATCAGCAAAGCGGTTCTCTGGTTTTTTCTCCAGAGCCTTCATCACGATATTGTTCAAAGCCTTCGGAACCGATGCATTCATTTTATCCAATGCAACAGGTTTCTTTTTCAGAATATCCTGCATCAGGTTAAAATCCGTATTGCCTTCAAATGGAAGTTTGCCTGTAAGCAGTTCATACATGGTGATACCTGTAGCATAGATATCAGAGGCAATGGATGGATCCTTTCCCTCGATCAGTTCCGGTGCCATGTATTCTATGGTTCCTACCACACGATTCACCTGCGTCATTCTTTTTTCACCTGCCATCATCGCAATGCCGAAATCCATCAGCTTCACTGTGCCATCCGGAGTAAGAATGAGGTTGGAAGGTTTAATGTCGCGGTGATAGATCCCTTTTTTATGCGCATGCCTTAATCCTTCCAGAGCCTGCAGAAAAACGGGCACCACCCATTTAAAGCTGAGGGTTCTTTGCTCGCGAAGCATGGCATCCAGGTTCTTTCCTTCCACGTATTCCATTACCATATACTGGTTGCCTTCCTGTTCAATCAGGTTATAGATCACGGCGATGTTGGGATGCAGCAACTGGGCGAGCAGTCTTGCTTCCTTTCGGAACCGGTCAAGGAACTGGGTCTGTTGCAGCAGTGGCGTATGTAGCATCTTGAGCGCCACTTCACGACCCAGCACATTATCGGTTGCCCTGTACACGGTTCCCATCCCGCCTTCACCGAGGTGCGCCCTGATCTCGTAATTCTGTATTTTTTTGCCGATCATGATAAGTCGTATTCTTTTGTTGCGGGAATATCAAAATCCCTGGTTTCTTTAGTCACAGCTTCTTTTGCTGTATGAATTCTTTCTGCGAGAACGACAGTGATATTATCATGTCCTCCTCTTTTTTTCGCAAGTGCTACCATTTCATTGGCTATATCTCTTAACGTTCCTCCCGAAAGCATTGCACCCATCTCCTCGTCTTTTATATAATCGTACAAACCATCAGAACATAACAGCAAACGGTCTGATTCTTCCAAATTTTTTTCATATTTCCCTGTATCAACACGGATGGTTGGTTTGGTGCCCATGGCATTGGTGAGAATATTTCTTTCAGGGTGAGTGGCTGCTGCTTCAGCGGTGATCTCGCCACGTCTTACCAGTTCGTTCACATAGGTATGATCCTGCGTGATCTGGCTGATGCCATCCTGCCGCAGTATGTAGGCACGGCTGTCACCCGCATGTGCGTAATAAATTTCCTTTTCAAATATCACCAACGCGGTACAGGTAGTACCCATGCCCTTATGTGATTTGCTTTTGGAAGCGAGATCAAATATTTCAGCATTGGCCGTTTCAAACGCTTTTGTGAGGCTTTTTTCAATAGAGCCATTTTGTTTGTAATATTCATGGCTGATGATCTGGGCGGCCATCTGGCTGGCCACTTCACCTGCCTGGTGTCCTCCCATGCCATCTGCCACTATCAGCAGGCAACCTTTTTCGGCGCTGACCTGGTCGTCGGCGATGCGGAAAAACAAACCCACATCTTCGTTATTGGTCCTGATATTACC
>JAEYUA010000122.1 GCA_023433755.1 Bacteroidota bacterium
CTTCCGATATGGATCGGTCCCAACTCTTCTTTCGTGATCTCTTTCACCACTTTGCCGGTAACCGTAAGGATCTGTATCCTGATATTCTGCGGAACCTGGCTGCCCGTTACCGTAAACACAAATGCCGTTGATGTGGTAAACGGATTGGGATAGTTCAGCATATTAGAGATCATCGGTTTGTTGATCACCTGGAAATTCACACGGTACTGCATCCTGCCTGCTTCGTTATCGCTCATATCCTTACCGGTCACGATCAGTTCATACTCCCCGTCTTCCTCGAAATATGGCTTGAAGATGGCTGATGCTGTATTATGCTGGCTGCCTCCCTGCTGGGCGGGTACAAAACTCAAAGTATCCGCATCGAACTGGTAATCACGCATAAGTCCTGTTGACACCTGCCTTACCTGTACTTTCAATTTGGAAGGATCATTCAGTAAATGCCATTTGGCTTCATCTTTCAGCGTAATGAGAATATTTGGTTTGGAGGAAACAATATCCCTGTTCAGGATATGCACATTATCAAAGGTCACATCCATCACAGGATTCAGCGTATCACCTCTTACATAGAATGTTCTGAAAGCAAAATTGTTGAACAGGTATTGCTCCGGCTGGTCGAAGTCAGGATTGATCTCTACATACAGTGAATTGGGGCCTACAATATCGCGTGTATCAATAGGCACACGGATGTGCAGGGTATCCGGATTATCCACGGCAAGAGGCCTGTGCTTACTTACAAAAACCGTCCTCTGCACATTATTCCTGTCCGTAACAATGGCTTTGACCTTTATACTGTCACTAAAAGGAGTGGCACTCACATTTTTGAATGCGATTTTGAATTCAAGTGGTTCGGCTACATCAACCGTATCCTTCATACTGAAATAGGAATTCGCTGCGATCGCTCCTTCCGGTGCGGGCTCATAGGTAAGTCTCCAGTAACGCAACTGGTAAGGCGTGTTGTTCACATTATCCGCATTGCGCATCCTGAGTTGAACATAAGGATATTCTGCAGCATCAATAGAGGATATGTCTACGTCCTGCTGCGAAAGGGCCAGGTTGTTCATCAGCGTATCGGCCTGGCCGTTGGTACGGATACCAATCACGCTCACCTTAGGATTATCACCGGGCAACTGGTCAAGAGAAGTTCCTCTCCATTTCAATGTTTTCCAGGCGAGGGCCGGACCAAACTGCGGTGAATTGATGAAGCCAACGGTATCCGGTACAGGACAATCAACTGTCAGGGTCACATTATCAAGCACACCTTCGGAAACGATCCATTTAGGAGTAAAAGAAGGATCATTCTTCTTATACACCAATACAAACTGCCTTGGCCTGTAAAAACTATCGATACCACTAAATCCTGCATTCTTTAGCGTATGGTATAAACTGTTGCCCGCACCATAGGCTGCTTCATCCTCTGTTCTCCATTGATTGGCATATTTTACCATATTGGCAAATGCAGGGAAGGCAACTGGATCCAGCAGGAAGCTTCTTACTACTACATAAGCGCCGTCCGGCACGGTATCTTCCAAAAAGTCGACCGCACGTTTTCTAGAACTGAGTGAATCCCAGCGGTATTCAAAATTCCAGCGCCTGGAGTTGCTGCAATTATTGGCAGCACTTCCAAACTTACCTCCACGGTAAGCATCTGCTACACCGGTGGTAGTATTGATCCAGGGTGCAAAAGTGATCGGGTCAAATACATTAAACACAACACTCTGGAACCAGCAGGTATTACGGATGCTGGCCACACCATTGATGGCAACTGACAGACCTGCTTCCTGCGAAGTACTGCTAACCCAGGTACCCTGTCGCACGAACAGGTTCATATACCTGGTTCCATACTTCCATAATTTTGAATTAGCATCGAAACTAATTCCCTCACCTGTAGAATAGATCTGCTGCTGGTAGTGCGACTGGTTGAAACCAGTCTCACTGTTTGGCAGGTAAATAAAGGAGGCCATGTTCCAGGTAGGTGTACCTGTTGTAACAACTGGTGCCACTCTCCAGTAATAAACAGTGCTATCAGAGAAACTCATCCCGTGATTGAAACTGATCACACCACCGGCTGAACTGGTGGTACGGGTAACTTTCAATGGTGAATTAAAGAATTGCGTGGTGTCGATCTCCATCTGGTATTCCTTGTTAGGGCTGAACGGGTTGGCCGTTGATGCCTGCATCTGAAAATCCTGGTGATTTACAATTGCAAAATTGTAGGGGAATACCGGCCTGGCTTCATCTTCGTAAATGAAGATCTCCTTCGTGATGACATTATTGTTCTCATAAAACTCATCCACATCATTGTCCAGGTCAACGGTGATGGTCAGCTTGTTCAAACCTTTATCCGTATTTGGATTAATAGGAATGTTGAGGGCGATGGAGTCCACGTATCGGATACCGGGAATGGTATCTCTCAAAATCACGACCGGTGCCTGGTTCTGTATCTGCCTTTTCACTTCGATCACAATGGAATCGGAAACCGCCTTGCCTATATTCTTGAAGCTCGCATCAAGCCTGAAGGAATGATCCGCTACTGAAACAAAACCTGGTGTTACTCTTGCCATATGATCTTCGATCGCATAATCCGGTTTGGCATGCGGGTTCATATGTATGGCCGGGTCGCCATGCAACTCCGACTGTTCAGTATTACAGCGGGCATAAAAATCTTCCTGCGTGGTGAAAGCAAAAACATCTTCTGCCGTATGCTGCATCATTTCACCGATGGTTTTTCCATAATGCCTGCTGGCCATATTCTTATATGCCCTTTGCGACCACACATCGAGGTAATGCACAATACCGAAGTGTGTACTCGCTATCATCGCGATCATGCCACGATCCGGCGCCAGCACATATTTTTCGGAAAGCGTTTCCTTTACCTGTAAACGTACAGGACTGTATTTGAAAAAATCACCCACGTTACAACCAAGACCCAGGAAGATCGGGTACTTGCCATGATTGTTATAATTCTCAGGGTTATCAAGATTGAATTCAAGCGTGGTAGAAGAAGAGTGACCAAAATAGGTCATCAGGGAAATACCCTCGCTGAACAGGTTGGTAAGCCTGGCGCTGTTCACCTGCGTGATGGCATCACTCGAGCTCTTGGAAAATTTGGTAACGTTTGCCCCGAACAAAGTATCTGAGATGATGTTGCCATAATTGTCAAGCATGGTAGTGAGCTGGGTTTCCAGTCCCGCTTCGCTCGCTCCCACGATATGAACGATATTCTTCATCCAGCCCCTGTCAGAAATGGCGCCCGACATGGTTACCTGGGCCTGCTCATATTCTTTTATTTTTTTGAGATAGGTCTCCACTTCCACACCTGTAATGGCTGATAACCTTCCTATAGGTACAGAAGGTTGGGAACTTCCTTTGGGTGAGGCCAACAGTACGTCCGAAGCCGGCCAGCCATAGGTTGGTACCAGGTTGAGCTGTTCCATATCGCTATTCAGTTCATAGGAGCGCTGGTGTACATAGTTCACACCTTTACCGATAATAAATACATGCTTTGGCGCTATGGTAAAAGTATTCAGTGCAAAATGTATGAAGTTGCGCAGCGCGGCAGGATTTTTTTTGATGCCGAAACCAAACTGCTCTACCAATTCGTCTGCAGGATAAACCTGGGCATTATAGCTGCCACCCGGGGCGGAGCGACGGTAAGTTTTATAATCATTTACAGGATTGGCTCCATTAGTACCATTATACAATACAGGATTGGTAATGATCAGGTAGTCACCCTGGTTGGAAGCAATAGCATAATTGGTGAAATTCCTGGTCTGCATTGTTCCAACGTTATTTACCTGCGGCGCATCAGTGCTCAGCAGAACCAGCTCACGTGCGGAAGCTGAAGGCAGCAGTGCAAATTTGAGCAGGGGTGCGGCGGAAAGATCAGCTACATATCTTGTCCCGTTGGTGAGGTCATACAATACTGGAGCTGTTGCACCATAATTGAAATTGCTGATCTCAAGATAATTTCCTGCGGAGGATGCAGGAAGTGGAAATTCAAATTCTTTTTGTCCGCCAAAATTGAACATGCGCGGGTATACGATCTCGTATTTATGCACCACGATCCTGTCGGTCTGGCAACCCACCGGTGCAGGGTAACAGGCGATATTAGACAGGTTGGTAATAGTGACGATAGCCTTGCCGGAACTCAATGTGCTGAGCGCGAAGGTGGCCGTATCTACGCGGTAATTGAAAAAATCCATCTGGTTGCCGATCACTGAATCCTCGTTGATGGTAACCTTGTAGCGACGGGTAGCAACGGCATTTCCTGAAAGACTGATTGTGAAATAAGGATCAGGGCCGCCATTATACACGTAAAGATTTTTGATGGTGCTGGCATTTCTTCCATAAGAAACCGCTCCACTTGTTTGAGCCACTGAAGTGATATCGTAGGAACTCCAACCCTCTCCCTTATCATAAGAAGATGAATACAGGTAGGTACCTACATTAATCGCGTAACCGGGATTGAGATTAGCGAGATAAATATCCTTATTGGGGCGGGGCGCCGCCATTTGCGGCTGATTGAGCAAGGTATCGTTTACCAGCACTCCGTTGATCAGGGTATCCCTGATTACTCGGTGCCTGAAATAATTCCCGGCCTTGTGCATGAAATAGGGTTCAGCAGGCAGGGTATTGGAAGCAACATCGTTGCTGGTTGCCTGCAGCCGGAGATTTTCAGAAGTATTAGTATGAACAGTGAGATAATAAACAGAAGTATCCGTTTCAAGGCTCCATTTATCATTAAGCTGGTAATCAGGCTGGCGGTATAATTCCTTATCAGGTTTGCCATCGTTAAGCCTTCCCCAGAATTCAATGAAATCAGATCCACCCATTACACCTGATGGCACTGAAGTATAGATGGGTACCTGCTGACCATTGCGCCATAACTGGAAATGTTCAGCAGGAGTAGCGCCAAGGCCGGCATTTGCCAGCACATTTTGAGGAATGCGGAACAAGCCATTCTTCCCTACTTTGAATTTGTAATAGGTTTTGGAATAGTCAATCCATTCGTTATTGTACACCTGGGCCTGGGCAGCCAGGCCAAATGTGAGCAATAAGCCAAACAGAAAATTTTTCATGAAACTGGAGTTTATAGGTATGGATTATTTTTTCTTTTTGTTTTTATCATTCACCATGTCAAACTGGAGTGAGAATACATGGGTGAACAATGGATTGGACTGGTTGGCCAGGTTGGTGAACGCGTAATCGATACGCACATTCTGGATCCTGAATCCTGCACCTGCGCTTGGCTGGTAGATCCAGACTTTTTTCAGGTTCAGGGTGTCACCATCAGCAAGGGCACGCTGGAAATTATTGATGCCTCCCCTAAGGAAGAACACATCATTCACATTCACTTCAACTCCCAATTTGGGATCAATGCTGATGGGATCTGCACTCACCAATGTGTTTCTTTGTCCATCAAACGTAAAATCGAAATTGGCTTCGGCAAGAAGGCTCGCTTTTTTACCCAGGCGGAAATCACGGGCAACACCCATCACCAGTCTTGGCGCGGTTAACTCCGTTGATTTAACAGGGATCTCATTATTGGTGAGGTAAAGTGCTTCTTTCTCCTTTTCAGTAAAATTAAAAGTCCACGAATTGAAGGTGGAAGTGATATCCCGGCCCGCGAAACCGAATTGCCATTTGTTGGCCTTGATCTGCAAACCCGCATCAAGCCCGAATCCCCAAGCCTTGGCAAAACGTCCTACGCTGCGGTGGATCACCTTAGCATTCAGTCCGAAATTGATATTTTTATTAGTGGTCTCTTTAAGTTTTTGCGCGAATGAAAATAAAAATCCATAATCCGCTGAAGAAAAAGCCTGGATATTATTGTAATTGATCGACCCGTCAGGTTCTACCAGGAAAAGGGTATTCATGATATCATCCACGGCAAACCGAAGCCCGGTTACTGCAATCGTTCTTTTATTATCGTTGATGGGAATGGCCACGCTGGCATAGTCGTATTTACCGATGCCTGCGAAATATTCAGCATGCATCAGGTTAGCATTCGCATAATTCTGTACACCAGTTAGACCAGCCGGGTTCCAGTAACCCGCTGTACCATCCTTAACCGATGCCACCTGCGCACTTCCCATGGCAAGACCCCTTGCACCTGCTCCTATATTTAAAAATTCGTTGGAATACTTTCTGAACTGGGCTGAAGCGCCTGATGTAATGACAAGGGCTGCCATAACAAGCGCCAGGGGAATGATTTTCATTTCGTCAATTTTCGGATAAGCAATGGATTAATTTTGTTTTTCAGAGGTTTTGGCTGTAAATACAAATGTATATCATTCAGGATCAAATTCATAATCTCGGTAATATAAATTTAGCCCTTGTAAACGAAGCAGTTAGCCTTTAAATCCTGCCTTCTTGCCTTACATTTGCTGCCTTAAACGCTGATATGATGAACCTAATTACCGAACTCAGGTGGCGCGGCCTGGTGCAGGATATAATGCCAGGCACTGAAGAACAGTTACTTAAAGAATGTACTTCGGGCTATGTGGGCTTCGACCCTACCGCTGATTCCCTTCATATCGGCAGCCTCGTTCCCATTCTCCTCCTGGTGCATTTTCAGAAAGCGGGACACAAACCTTATGCGCTGGTAGGCGGCGCCACGGGTATGGTAGGAGATCCGAGTTTCAAGAGCGCGGAAAGGGTGATGCTTGATGAAGCGACCCTTCAAAAAAATATTGAAGGGATCAGGAAGCAGCTTGGTCGTTTTCTTGATTTTAATTCAGGCGGACCAGCAGCCGCCGAACTGGTAAATAATTTTGACTGGTTCAGGGACTTCAGCTTTCTTGATTTCATCCGTGATGTGGGCAAACATCTGACGGTGAATTATATGATGAGCAAGGATAGCGTGCGAAAAAGAATCGAAGGAGATAGCGGCATCAGCTTCACTGAATTTACCTACCAGCTTATCCAGGGATATGATTTTTACTGGCTTTACAAGAATAAGAACTGCAAACTGCAAATGGGTGGCAGTGACCAGTGGGGAAATATCACTACCGGTACGGAGCTGATCAGGCGTAAGGCAGGTGGTGAGGCCTTTGCATTTACCTGTCCCCTGCTGACCAAATCAGACGGCGGCAAATTTGGTAAAACAGAAACCGGGAATGTATGGCTGGATGCTGAACGCACCTCTCCTTTCCAGTTCTACCAGTTCTGGCTGAATGCCTCTGATGCTGACGCGGAAAAATGGATTAAGATTTTCACTTTCCTCGACCAGATTGAGATCAGCAACCTGGTGGAAGCGCATCAGAAAGATGCTTCGCAAAGGATACTTCAAAAAAGACTGGCGGAAGAGCTTACCATTTTCGTGCATGGCAAAGAAGAATATGCAAAGGCCATCGAGACAACTGAAAAACTTTTTACCAGGCAGAATGCACCTGCGGAATCACTAAGCCTCGAAGATCTTGAAGGTATGGAGGGTATAGTGCATGTGGCCTACGATAAATCCAGGTTATCGGCTGGCGTGGATCCTGTGAGTTTTCTTGCAGACACTTCCATTTTTCCAAGTAAGGGTGAGGCCAGGAAAATGATACAGAATGGAGGCGTAAGCCTGAACCGCAACAAGATCGGCATGGCAGATACGATTAATGAATCAAACCTCCTGCATGGCCAATACCTGCTGGTGCAGAAGGGGAAGAAGAACTATTACCTGGTGAAGGCGAGTTGAGGGTTGTTGACCATTGGCTTTTAGCCATTGGCTTTTGGCTGATGGCTTAAAGAATTAGGAGTTATTAATGGATCATGAATAATCCAGCCGCATGTTAGTTTGAGTGTCTCTGGCCAATGGCCAATGGCCAACAGCCAATAGCCATTGGCCTTTAGCTTTACAGTACAGAAAAACGTTTGATCGCTTCCACCAGCACATCCAGGTTTTTAGTAGTGGTATAAACATTGGGGGTGATCCTGACACCTTTGATATTCTCCCATTCGATTCCGACTGCGTGAATTTTATAATTATTGAAAAGGAAACTATCCAGTTCTGCGGGTTTTTTCCCTTCGAATCCTACTATTCCGATGGCACAACCCCATTCTTTTTTCAATGAAGTGCCCAGCCTGATTTTGGGAAGGTCTTTGACCTTTTCCATCCAGTAGTTCTTCAGGAAATGTAGTCTTGCCTGCTTTCTTTCAATGCCGATCATTTCATGGAATTCAATGGCTTTGCCAATGGCCTGCTCAATAAAAAAGGGACGCGTGCCAAGATGTTCAAATTTGCGGATGTCGTCTTTTAAAGGATCGTCAGAGGCGAACATAGGATAGAGCTGTGCGATCTTTTCCTTTTTCACCCAGAGCATTCCGCTGCCAATGGGTGCATACAACCATTTGTGCAGGCTCGTGGCGAAGTAGTCGCCGTGCAGTTCAGGAATGCTGAAATCAAAATGCGCGAAACTGTGTGCTCCGTCAACCAGCACTTCAATTCCTCTTTTATGTGCCTCGTCAGCAATTTTCCGGACCGGTATCACCTGCCCGTTCCAGTTGATCACATGAGTAATGTTCACAGCTTTGGTGCGTGGCGTGAAGCCCTTCACATACTGCTGTACCAGGTAATCTTCATTTTCTGAAGGCAGTTCGAGGTTAATCCAGTTGATCCTGATGCCATCACGGAGTTCTCTTTGCTTCCAGGCATTGATCACATTTGGATAATCCTGTTTGGCAACCACCACCTCATCCCCTGCTTTAAGCCGAAGGCCAAAGATCACGGTCTCCAGTCCTTCAGAGGAATTGCGGTTGATGGCGATTTCTTCTTTACTGGCCCCACCCAGTTTAGCAAGATTTGCGCGAAGAGGTTCCCTGCCCTGGTCAATCACCCGCCACATATAATAGCTGGGCGCTTCATTAGACAGATCGTAATATCTTTTCATGGCATCCTGCACGGTGCGTGGGGCCGGTGATACACCACCATTATTCAGGTTAATGATACCCGGAGAAACGGTGAATGATTGCTGGATGTAATACCAGAATTCCTCATCCGTGGCCAGTTCACCCGGGGGAATATCGTTTGCTTTTTGAATAGCCCTCTCCAGGTTACGGCTCCAGGCAGGAGCAGCCAGTGAGGCGAGAAGGGTTGATGCCGAGAAAAGGCCTGCTTTCTGCAGAAAAGAGCGTCGGTTGGTGCCCATGCCGGTCGTTTTGATAAATGTATCAAGAGAAATGCATATTCACGGGTTCCATTTGACGGGTGGCTGATCTCTTGAATTTTCCACCGGGTTGAAGATCAAAGCTTAAAACAGCTCTAAATTGTGCTTTTGGCGGAAAAAGTTTTGGTACATCTTTCCCTGCCCTTTATTTTTGCACTCCTTTCAGCGATCCCTGCCCCGGCAGGAAGCCGGAATACGGATTGAGCTATGGTGTAACGGTAGCACTACAGATTTTGGTTCTGTCTGTCAAGGTTCGAATCCTTGTAGCTCAACTAGCGAAGCAAATGCTTCGCTTTTTTTATGCAATTACGCGTCAGAGGTTTCCTGTTAAACAAAATCAATTCTGCCTGGCTAACGGTCCTGCCTACCTGATGAACCGGTCCCGGAATTTTAACGAAGCATATCAGCATGAATAAATAATTTTATAAGGCGATTTTGAGAGAAGAATTTTTTTGATTCCAATTCCTCATAAATTTGCATCCTCCAATTGATGAACAAGAGCGCACATAACAAACATTTTGTTTTCCATGAGCTGGCATGCACCCGCATGTACGACGTGTGCTTTGACCTTTTCCGCTATCTCTCAAGACGACGTGGTTGCTGATAGGACGAGCCACTTACCAGGGCCCCTGTCAGTGAATTACTCCCGGCTTTATTCTTGGTACAGGATTGGTAATCCATAAATCATATCAACTCTTTTACAATAGTGGACAATCAGAATATTATCATCAGGGTAGCCAACCCCGGCGATGAGATGTATGCCAAAATCATTACGGATGAGATGGAATCATCAGCCATGGCAAGGGGTACAGGCATCGCCAAAAGGTCTCCTGAATATATCATCCAGAAGATCAGTGAAGGCAAGGCCGTAATCGCCCTTACTACCGAGGGTACCTGGGTGGGCTTCTGTTATATTGAAACCTGGGAGGGAGAATACGTGGCCAATTCGGGGTTGATCGTAGCTCCTGAATTCAGGAAAAGCGGCGTGGCAAAATCCATCAAGCAAAAAATCTTCCAGTTGAGCCGTGAGAAATATCCTGATGCCAAGATCTTCGGATTAACAACCGGTCTGGCTGTTATGAAGATCAACAGCGATTTGGGTTATGAGCCTGTTACCTATTCTGAGCTCACACAGGATGAAAAATTCTGGGCCGGCTGCAAAAGCTGTGTCAACTTCGAGATCCTGATGAGCAAGGACAGGAAGAACTGCCTTTGCACTGCCATGCTTTACGATCCCAAAGATCATTACGAGCCTTCCGAAACAAAAGAACATTTTGAGAAGAAGAGCAAAGTCTATGAAAGGTTGCTGAAGCTCAAGCAAAGCAGGTTCCTCCAGAGATTCAGACGAGGGGAACGCAATCCGAACCGCAAGTTGAAAATGCTTTTTTTAAACCTGTTCCATTAATTACCATTCATGAAGAAAGTTGTACTTGGTTTCAGTGGTGGTTTGGATACCACTTACTGCGTTAAATATTTAAGTGAAGAAAAAGGCTACGAGGTGCACAGCATCATTGTAAATACCGGTGGCTTCACTGATGATGAATTGCAGAAAATAGAAGCGCATGCCTACACACTGGGAGTAAAAACCCATACAACTGTAAATGCTGTAAAGACTTATTATGACAGGATCATCAAATACCTGGTTTATGGAAATGTTTTAAAGAACAATACCTATCCCTTAAGTGTCAGCGCTGAAAGACTGAGCCAGGCCCTGCACATAGCTGAACATGTTCAAAAACTGGAGGCAGATGCGGTTGCGCATGGCAGCACAGGTGCAGGCAACGACCAGGTCCGCTTTGATATGATCTTTCATATTATGATCCCCGGCGTGGAGATCATCACGCCCATTCGTGATCTTAAATTAAGCCGCGAGCAGGAGATTGAATATCTCAGAAGCAAGGGTGTTGAAATGAACACGGAAAAAGCGATGTATTCCATCAATAAAGGTTTGTGGGGTACAAGCGTAGGAGGAAAGGAAACGCTGAATTCAAAGGGCATGTTACCTGAATCTGCCTGGCCTACCCAGGTTAGCAAATCCGGTGAAGAAGAGATCACACTCCATTTCGAAAAAGGAGAACTCACGGCGGTCAACGGACAAACATTCACGCATCCGACAGAAGCCATTAAAAAACTTCATGACATCGTTGCTCCTTACGGTATCGGCAGGGATGTGCATGTGGGTGATACCATCATCGGCATCAAGGGTCGTGTGGGTTTTGAAGCAGCAGCGCCCATGGTAATCATTAAAGCGCATCATGCCCTGGAAAAACATGTGCTCACCAAGTGGCAATTGAACTGGAAGGACCAGCTTGCACTATTCTATGGCAACTGGCTGCATGAAGGACAGATCCTGGATCC
>JAEYUA010000153.1 GCA_023433755.1 Bacteroidota bacterium
CCCCTACATCGTCTCCCCCCGCTTCGTCGCCTCCCTCTCCTTCTTCACCAAAACCCTCAGCACCCTGGCTCAAATCATATTTCTCTTCCACATCAGCAAAGCGTTCACCCAGCAAACTTTTCGTTCCATACTGGCTGGGCGCAATGCCTTCCTTACGGGTCATGGCTGGATAAGATATTTTGGGGTTTTCTTCTTTGGAAACATTGATCAGTTCCACCATGAAGGCCCAGTTCTTATTGAAATCGTAAGTATAGATAAACTTCTGGTTGGGATCCCTGATCTCGGAACCAATGGTGGTATCCTTCATCATCAGGGGCGCAGCCTTGTAGGCCTTTTCATATTGCTCAAGGGAAATCTCACGACCTCTTTGCCAGTGGTCATTGCTGCGGTAAAAAGTGGCCTGGTGTTTATTGTCGAATTCAAAAGCTTTTAATATTACTTCATGCAACTCAAAAAAGCTTTGCGTATGCCTGATGGCAACATCCCGGTACACACTATCGTCCTCCTCCAGATAAACCCTGAATTTCAATATAGCCATGTAAGCGTTTTCAAATAAAATAAACGTCAAATATAATTAAAACCCACTTAGTTTAAAGCCGTGAGACCGGCCTCTTTACCCTTCTCTAACATGAACTGGTAGGCTGCTTCGTAATTATTGGGAATGGCCCCGTCCAGGATGGCTTCCCTGATCGCATCCTTGATGATACCCACACTTCGGCCGGGAGGTATACCAAAGGTTTGCATAATCAGTTCGCCGCTAACCGGGGGCTGCCAGTTGCGGAGGTTGTCCTTTTCCTCCACCTCCCTGCACCGCTCCCTTACCATTTCAAAATTGGCCAGGAAACGTTTCACCTTCATTTTGTTCTTGCTGGTGATATCGCTTTCACACAGGATCATCAGGTCATCAATATGTTCACCTGCATCAAACAGTAAACGCCGGACAGCAGAATCGGTAATGTTTTCCTTTGTAAGACTAATGGGCCGGAGGTGCAGTTCCACCAGTTTGCGCACGTACTTCATCTCCTCTCCCAGCGGCAGTTTCAATTGGCCAAAGATGCGAGGCACCATGCGTCCGCCTACCACTTCATGGCCATGAAAGGTCCAGCCATGACCTTCTTCAAATCTTTTGGTGGCTGGCTTCGCAATATCATGCAGGATGGCAGCCCAGCGCAGCCAGAGGTCACCCGATCTTTCCGCTACATTGTCCAGCACCTGCAGGGTATGAAAAAAATTATCCTTGTGCCCGTGGCCATCCACATATTCTGCGCCCGCGAGTTCCACCATTTGCGGGAAAATGTAGTGGAGCAACCCGGTTTCATAAAGAATGCGAAAACCAATGGAAGGTTTTTCACTCAGGATGATCTTATTGAGTTCATCCGTGATCCTTTCTTTTGAAATGATCCTGATCCTTTCAGCATGGGCACGGATCGCTTCCAAAGTTTCCGGATAAATCCTGAATTGCAGTTGCGTGGCAAAACGGATGGCCCGCATCATACGCAATGGATCATCGCTGAAAGTTTGCTCTGGCGGCAATGGGGTGCGGATCAGTTGTTGTTTCAGGTCATCCACACCATTGAACGGATCAATCAGCTTACCATAATCTGTTTCATTGAGACTGATGGCAAGTGCGTTGATGGTAAAATCACGGCGGTTCTGGTCATCTTCAATTGTTCCCGGGGCTACATCCGGATTGCGGGAATGGGAACGGTAGCTTTCCTTGCGCGCCCCAACAAATTCGAGGTCAAAACCATCAGGCAACCTGAAATGTGCCGTACCAAAATTTTTGAAAAAATTCACCCGCGGAGCAGGCCTGAACTGCCTTGATGCCGCTTCTGCCAGTTGCAGGGCATCTCCCACGCATACAAAATCAGCGTCTTTCGTGGGCCGTGATAACAGTTTATCACGCACAAAACCTCCAATCAGGTAACAGGGTACATTCAATTGCCTGGCTGTGGTGGCAATGGTCCTGAATAAAAGGGCTTCCTGGTCTGTGCAAACGATATCCATGAATGCGCAAAGTTAATCCCGATGCCTTTCATAATTGCCAGCCCTGGCTATCTTTATCCTATAATCGATCCAAGTGAAAAAAATACTTTTCCTTCTTATTTTACTGCCCTTGCTTGCACCTGCACAAGTGCACCGAATGCCTCAGTATCCCGAAGTGCTGCGTGCATTTTTTTTGAATTACAGTTATGAAGGAGGCAGCAATTACACGGATGTACGCTTCGCGAAAAAAGAAAATGCCTGGTATGTAAACGTTGAAGACCTGCAAACAGAAAAGATCATCAAAGAACAATTGTTCTGGCCGGGCACTAATGGCATGTTCAAAAAACTGGAAGGATTTGAAAAGCCTGTAAAGGATCCTGAATTGGAGATACTCAGAAGACTCACGGGCTGGCCGGCCTTTTACGGATACAGCCGCAGTTCTTTTTACGGATACCCTGGCTGGAACCATGATGTGATCCGGATGTATGGAAAAAAAGACCTGCAAAGCCTGAATGATACTTTACTCGATGGCCTGGCCCGTGCTTATTCAGCCTATGCCGACCAGTTTCTCTGGCATCAATATGGTGGAGCGCAGATTCAGAATGATACGCTGAAAACACAACTGCGGCCTGGATTGAAACCTTCTGCGAAGCGACTGGATAGTGTGAGATTTTATCTCGACAGGGCCATAGAGGCTTTTTCAGTACTAGCGAAAAAATTTCCGGATTACCAGACACTGGTAGGTAACTCGGTCTTGAAAAAGAACAACGAGGAAATTCATGCCTATCTGCAGATGCAGTTGAGCGGAGAAATGGGTTTGGCTTCCGGTTATTTGAAAAGATCAGAGCCGGATCCCCGTTATGCACAGATCGCGCGGAATTATTTGGCCGGCCTGCCTGCCAACAGCATATTATTTACGGGTGGAGATAATGATACTTATCCTTTATGGCATCTCCAGGAAAAGGAAAATTTCAGGAAAGATGTAACCGTAATCAATGCCAACCTCCTGGGCTTTATTCCATTTGTCCACCATCTCGACAAGAACCATTCTTTAAAATTGAGTGTGCCTGCTTCAGCCTACCTGGATTCTTCATTTTTGTATGCCCTGAAAAATGAAGGAAATCCTTCGCAGGAGGGACAAACCATTAAAGATTTTATCAAACATATTTCAGTCCAGGTAAGTGATGAAAAAGATGTGCCTTTCTACCAGTCAGGCTGGCTAAAGTTGGATGTGGATGTGGCGGTTATGGAAAAGATGAGTGCGCAGAAAAAACTGGGCAGTCAACTCATCATCCCGCTGAATAATTATATCACCATGGACCAGCTCATGATACTGGATATTGTTGATCAGAATATTCATACCCGTCCCCTGTATTTCAGTTTTGAATCCGATCTTTTTACCAATTACCTTCAAAAGGAAGGCCTGGTCTACCGCCTGTTACCGCTGAATCCTGAAGAAGAAGAACAGAATCTTTCCTATTCCATAACAAAAATTGAATCTTTTCTCAACCAGCATTTTCATCCCTTGCTGCCCAACCAGGCTGGCGGAGTAACGAACCCAGCATCCAACACTGTGTATGAAACAATCAGCCTGTATCATGACCTGGTTTTATATTACCACGACCGTGGAGAAACCACATCAGCGGAAAATTGGTTTGCTAAAATGAAGAAAGTTTTTGCTGATGGAATACCCTTTACATTAATGAATAACAAACTGGGAAAAATATACGCATTAATGGGAGAAAAACAACAGGCTGTGAAATTGGTTAATGATTGGGCTGATAAGATTCTCGCGAACTACCGGCAACCCGACGCATTGGAACCCATCCTGGCAAAAGAACACCTCCTGGATTATCTTACTACTACACGTAACTGGATGATTGACCTTAAGCTGCCTGATGAAAAGCTCGTTCAAATAATCAAACAACTGGAGAAATGATTGGCTGATTAAGCTTCATCTCCTGATAAAATCAGGCTCACCATTATTCCACCTGATGATCTGTGAAGGCAGGCCTTTTGAGAGATCATCCTGCCGCCATTTTACAATATGATCTACCTGGGATTTTATAGCTGGAGATATTTCCATAAAATTTAAGGGTGAAACATCACCACTAATATTGGCAGAAGTGGAAACGATTGGTTTTTGCAGTCTTTTCACCAGGTGACGGCAGAAAGCATCCTTCACTAACCGGATGCCGATGGATCCATCAGCGGCTGTCAGGTTATCGGGCAATCCTACCGCATGTTCAAAAATAACAGTGGTAGGTCTTTCCTGTTCTTCTAAAAAATCAAAGACAGCCAGGTCGGGCGCCGCCACATACTGCAGCACTTCCCTTTCATCAGCCAGCAGGATGATGAGGCTTTTGCTGTCAGCCCTTTGCTTGATTTCGTAAATTCTTGCAATGGCTTTTTCATTGGTGGCATCGCATCCAAGTCCCCATATCGTGTCTGTTGGATATAGGATCACTCCTCCCTCGCGCAAAACCTTCAACGCTTCTTCTACTTCCCTGTCAAAACTGATTTCCATTACCAATAAAACTTTGGGCGGTTTGAATGATTTTTTTATTGTCCAGCCTTACAAGGCATTGGGGTATGCCATAACGGACGCATACATTTTTTTCACAGGGTTCACAGGAAAGTTCGCCGAGCCTGATGGTTCTGCCCCAATCGCCATGATAGGGAGCAGTATTGGACTCCCTGCCGGCTCCAAACAAACTCACAGTGGGAGTACCCAGTGCATTGGCAAGGTGGGCCGGACCGGAGTCGGTGCTCATTACCAGTCTTGCTGCTGCTAAGATTTCTGTTAATTCAGGCAGCGTGGTCTTACAAACATTTTCAATACCGGAACGGTTACCGATTTTATTGATCACACCTTCAACAAAATCGTATTCCCATGGGCCGCCGGACAATAATATGCGGTGAGGGAATGTGGACCTGATCTCACTGATCAGTGAAACCGCTTTTTCTTCGGGTAAGCGCCTGGAAACAGCTTCGGAATTAATATTAACGACGAGATAATTTTCTTTGGGTTTGGTATAAGACAACCGGACATTCAGGGGCTGGGCCGTTTTGCCTGTGAATAATTCCAGCAGTCGCATGTATTCTTCCGCCCGGTGAAGATTTTTTGGTTTGGGATAAGATTCTGTGAGCAGCGATTGCCTGAAATCATTTTTATAACCAATGGTTTTGTCAGCGCCACTGTTGAATGCCATCCATGCAGAGGAGAATGAATCGGGAAGTACAAAAAAGAGATCGAATTTTTCGGTCTCCCTGATACTTTTTCCAAACTGGTAAAGACCTTTCAATCCGTCCTGTTCTTTTTTATTGAAGATGAAAGCATGATTGTGTGAAGGGAAAAAAGGAAGGATGGTATGCAGACCTTTTTTAACAATAAAGCTGACCTTTGCCCCCGGGTAAAAATCCGGCAGCTGGTTCAAAAATCCCAGCGACATGACCATATCTCCGAGCCAGTTCGGAAGACGAACGAGGATCTTCATACTTTAACGGGTTATGAACTGCAAGCTGCAAGCTACAAGCTGCAAAACTTAAATTCATAGATACTTTCATTCCTCTGCGTTATCTCCTTTTCCTCCTTTTCTCTGCGGTAAAGAAAAAAGCTATTAAGATGAAAGCCGATGAAATCTATACTACTTTTGCTTTTCAAAAAATTCGAGATGAAGTTAAGAGAGTCTGTCGAACAAGCATGGCAAAACCGGGAAATGCTCACCTACCAGGGCATCCAGTCAGATGTAAAAGCAGTAATTGAGGAAGTGGATAAAGGAAGGCTACGTGTAGCAGATCCTCCCGGCACAGGCGATAACCAAACGGATGAATGGAGGGTGAATGAATGGGTGAAGCAGGCCATCCTGCTGTATTTTGGACTGCAGCCCATGCAGACCTGGAATGTAGAACCATTCGAGTTTTACGATAAGATGCTCCTGAAAAAAAATTACAAAGATCTCGGGGTAAGAGCAGTTCCCCATGCGGTTGCCCGATACGGTGCTTTCATCGCGAGGAATGTAGTGCTCATGCCCTCCTATGTCAATATCGGCGCCTATGTAGATGAAGGCACCATGGTGGATACCTGGGCAACAGTAGGCAGTTGTGCGCAGATAGGAAAAGGCGTTCACCTGAGTGGCGGCGTAGGAATTGGGGGTGTACTTGAACCCCTGCAGGCAGCACCGGTTATTATTGAAGATGGTTGTTTCATCGGCTCCAGGTGTATCGTGGTGGAAGGTGTAAGAGTGGAAAAAGAAGCGGTACTGGGCGCCAACGTGGTGCTCACCCAATCCACCAAGATCATTGATGTGAGTGGTAGTGAGCCCAAAGAAATGAAAGGTGTGGTACCGGCAAGAAGCGTGGTGATCCCTGGTACTTATAATAAAAAATTCCCTGCAGGAGAATATGGCGTAAGCTGCGCGTTGATCATTGGCCAGAGAAAGCCAAGCACAGACCTGAAGACAAGCCTGAACGAGGCCTTGCGAGAGTTTAACGTGGCGGTATAGCGACAAGCTGCAAGCGGCAAGCTTCAAGCTGCAAGACCTTGAGCATTCAAGAACTTCTAATTCAAATTTGGCATAATCTCTGCGCCCTCTGCGCCTTTCATCATTGTAATTGGATGAATCTATGCCTCCGCGTCTCTGCGGTAAAAAAAATTCATATCATGAAACTTCCTGTAAACTTTTTACCAATCCTTGTTTTGTTATTTACAGCCTGCACTAATAACTCTAACCAGGAAATTCAGGACTCAAATGATCAAAAGCCAGACAGCTCGATCAATTCCATCCCACTGCCAAAACCTGTACCCAACAGCATTGAAACCATACAAAAGAATTACGAAGCAGTCCACAATCTGAAATTCCAGGGCCTGCTGGATTCAACAGGTTTCAAATACAACTGCAACAATGAAGTTTCAGGAACAGTCAGTTATTTCACCCATGCCGGACGGCTAAGGATGATCCGGCACCAGTACAATGAATACGACCACCACGAAGCAGAAGATTATTATTACCTGCTCGACTCCACCTTGTTTTTCGTTTATAAAAAGGAAATGTTATGGTCTTTCGAATCCGGTCCGCAAGGTGCTACCAAAGATAATTTTACAGAGCAAAGGGTTTACCTGGCAGGCCAGGAACCCATCAAATGCCTGGAAAAAACCTATGTGATCCGCTCCCATGCCAACAATAATCCCGATCCGGATGATATCGCCAATAGAGAAATAAAATGTAAGGGCATCGATGTGCTGAAACCACTTCAACAACTGTTGAAGTACAGGGGGAAGGGCACATCCGGCTGTTTATAGGTAAGGACATGAGTTTTATATTTCTTTGAAAGATTTTGAAGGGTTTAATTCCCTTCTCTCCTTATATTTGCCGCCCCGGATCAATGCGAAAAGCTTAGGATGCAGGGCCATCGCTCTGTTTCTCCGCTCTCCGCACTGTTCCTGCCCAGGTGGCGAAATTGGTAGACGCACTGTCTTCAGGTGGCAGCGCCGCGAGGTGTGCTGGTTCGAATCCAGTCCTGGGCACAAGAGAAGAGCGGAGAAACAGAGCGAGAGCGAAGTTTCCTCCGCTCTTTCTTTTTCCCTCCGCTCCCGCTCTGTTTCTCTTTCCCTTTCTCTTTCTCTTTCTCTTTCTCAATTCGTATCATTCAGCTACTGCCTACAGAATCACCGGCATACTGGTTTGAACCTGCCTGCCGGCAGGCAGGCCTGCATACCCGAAGGGATGTCCAGTCCTGGCACAAGAGAAAGAGCGGAGAAACAGAGCGAGAGCGAAGTTACTTATGAAATATATGTTTTATATATTTTTTGTATATTTATTAAAACCCTTAATCATGAAACTTTTGCCAATCATTGCCTTTATGCTTTTGAGTTTGAACTCAATTAGTAGCTCCTCCACCGCATCTAATGAAATAGAAAAGAACCAATTATTCGGCAGGTTTACGGTTTATCTAGCATCTGACCCTTTAGGATATTTTGAGGGGTGCGCAGTTAGAATGTTTGTAAACGTATTGGTAGAATATGATGATAATACGCTCGAACTTACAAATATTGAAGTAATCAATGGTGGTTTTTATCTTGATTGTCCAGTTCTGTCAACATTAAGCGCTGGATTCTCTATTAGTCATGATGAATATGGTATAACAGATATGATTCAAACCAGTACCTCAGGCGAACCGGATATCGATGAGCTTTTCGAATCAAATAAAGATCAAATTATATCAGATCTAAATGCATTAATACTTGCAGAACTTTAGTTAAATAATTGAATCACTTTCAGGATATTTTTTCAATTATATAATTATATATGAATTTAATTTGCCTGGCCATTATATTTCATTGTACAACATCTGTTTCAGATACGAGTATTTATGTCAGGTTCAACCATGAATATGCAAATTTTTCAAACGCCTCAATATCGGTTCCGGAAAAATTCAATAAAATTTTAGGCGACTCAATTTCTGTTGCCCAAATTTTACAAGCTAAATCTTTGATTAGGTATGAAATGCTGATTGATAACAAGGGAAACTATTGCTCAAAATTTGGATCTTCAAATGAGGGATTTCAAATGAAAACAGTATATTATTATTTCAGGGATGGCCGATATTCAATGAAAGATGATACTACATCCATAACTCCGATGTATTTGACAATAAAAGAAGGTCCCGGAGTTAAGGAAATTTTGCAATATAAGTGCAGAGAATTCATGGCATATAATTCAAAGGGTGATTTGATCTTTAAGATTTGGGCAACAAAAGATCTCCCGGAGTCTATTACAGGATTTCATGCATTGGTCCCGTTTGGTTCTGCTGTATTAGAACTAGAAGCGGTGAAATGGAAGTGGAAGAGAACTGCAGTTGAAATAAAGAAGGTAACAAATTCTTCTATGTCTATATGCGACTAATAATTTAAATTATAGACAAAACATTATAATCTATTGAAATAAAATAGGATTTAGTCTAAACAACCAGAACATTCCTGTCAACAGTGCCCACACCTACATTTGATCCATTCTTTTGCTCAATTCATTGATTTAAGAATTTATTCCAAAAAGAATATTGCAAACCTTTGTCACCAATGAAAACACTCAGGTTCATTATCATCCTGGCTATATATATAACCGGCACACTGAATGTAAATGCCCAGGCAAATAATACCAGCTTATCGGAAACAGAAAAGCTTTATGGACTTTCCTATATCTGGTCTGAGGCCAAATACAATTTTATTTATTTTGACAAGGTCGCTGTTGACTGGGATAGCCTCTATAAGGCTATGATTCCAAAAGTGATCAGGGCTACTGGCACGAAGGAATATTATGACCTGCTCCGGTATTTTGCAGCCCAACTAAACGATGGCCATACAGGAGTATGGTACCCGGCTTCATTTTACCAGAACCAGGCTGCCTATGCACCCCTGTCAACCCGGTTGATAGAAAATAGAGTTTTTATAACCGCCCTGCAACATGATTCACTAAAAGCAGCCGGATGGCAGGCAGGAATGGAAATCCTGAAAATAAATGGGACTGAAGTACATGAGTATGCCCTGGAAAATATCAAACCTTTTGAAAGCGCTTCCACTCCGCAGGGACTTGATGCAGCCATGTATGAATTATACCTGCTGAACGGACCCATAACAGAACCGGTACGCCTCACAGTGAAAGGAAAAGATGGACAGGTAAAAGATAAACTGCTATGGCGCAGCACACGTCGTACAGAGCCCCCCGCCATTCAATATTCAGTTTTAGAAAATAATACAGGCCTGCTAACGATAAATAGTTTTTCCAGTAATAATTTTTTCAAAGAGTTTGATAGTTTATATAAAAAGATTCAAACGAATAGAGCGCTGATTATTGATCTTAGGGCCAATACCGGCGGAAACGGAGCTCAGGGTGAATACATTCTCAAACACCTGACCAAAACAGCCTTCCCTGATCCGCAGATCAGTGCCAGGCAATACAATCCATTGCTGAAAGCCTGGGGACAAAACAATATGTCCTTATACACCATTTTACCAGGCAATACAAAGCCCTTTACTGACAGGCCCATTTACGATAAACCTGTGGTAGTACTTACCGGGAAAATGACGGCTTCCGCCGCAGAGGATTTCACCATGCAGTTTGATGCCATGAAGAGGGGAATGATTATTGGCCAACCCACCGCAGGCACAACAGGCCAGCCGGTCTTCTCTACCTTGCCCGGTGGTGGCACACTTCGAATTTGTATCCGGAAGGATACGTATCCTAATGGAAAGGAATTTGTGGGAATAGGAATTCAGCCAAACGTTTTAGTACCTGAAAACGTGGCGGCTTTTTTGAAAGGTGAAGATGCGGTTATGAAAAAAGCGGTTCAGGTTCTTCAACTGAAATTAAAAATCAATTAATCACTCTCTATCAACGGTCAGGTTCTACCTCATTGTCTGAACCGCTGATTTTTAAACAATGATTATTGTGATTACACTGATCATCATAAAAACCCTTTAATCACTCTCTATCAACGCTTCAGACATTTACACTAATGGCCTGAACCGATGACCTTAAGCATTTCTTTATGTAATTATGCTGATCATCATAAAAATCATTTAATCACTCTCTATCAACGCTTCAGACATCTACGCTGATTGCCTGAACCGATGATCTTAAGCAACTCTATATGTAATTACGCTGATCATCATAAAAATCATTTAATCACTCTCTATCAACGGTTCAGACTTTTTATCAGCCTGTGAAATTTTAAACTTGTTTCGCCAAAATTGATCAGAAGCCCAACTTCCATTCTATATGCTTCCAAATAGTTAAGCGCTTGTGCAAGGTGAACCTTTTCTAATTGGGTTACTGCTTTCAATTCTACCATTATTTTGCCTTCTACAAAGAAGTCAACTCTTCTGCACCCAATATTGCGCCCCTCATAATAAATTGACATTTCCAGTTCTCTTTCAAAATTCAAATTTGCATTCTCCATTTCAATAGCCAGCGCTCTTTGATAAATTACTTCCTGGAAGCCATTACCTAAAACGGAGTGGACCTTCATGGCGCACCCGATAATTTTTGATGTGATTTCAGAATATTTATACTCTTCCTTAATCATAAATTATTTAATCACTTTTATAAGGCAGGAGTTATAATTGGAGCAGATGTCAATTTCTGAAAATGGTTTGTTGCCGATAATCTATACTAAAAGGATTTAGTTGTTCCAAGAATACAAAATGGCGAACACCATTGCAAATACTTCTATTGATCTTTCTTCTTAATCTCAATACTATAAATATCCGTCCTCCTGTCTTTCAGATTCCGAACAGCACCAAAACTGTGTAACTCCTTTAACAGATCCACATCCACATCAGCGATCAGCGTCATTTCGGTATTGGGCGTGGCTTCGGCCTTGATACCATTACTGGGAAAGGAGAAGTCAGAAGGTGTAAAGACTGCTGATTGGGCAAATTGAATATCCATGTTATGAACTTTGGGCAGGTTGCCAACACTTCCTGCTATTGCCACATAACATTCATTTTCGATGGCCCTGGCCTGGGCGCAACTGCGCACACGTGTATAACCATTCTGCGTATCCGTCATGAAGGGAACAAACAGGATCTGCACGCCCTGTTCAGCCAATAGCCTGGGCAATTCCGGGAACTCCACATCATAACAAATGAGAATGCCGATCTTTCCACAATCGGTATCGTAAGCTTTGAGTGTATTCCCTCCTACCATTCCCCAGGCAGCGGTTTCGCCAGGAGTCAGGTGTATTTTTTCATACATGTCAAAAGTGCCGTCGCGGCGGCAGAGAAAACCTACATTCTGCAATTTCCCATCCACCAGGTAAGGCATGCTTCCCGTTATGATATTGATATTATAGCTGATGGCATAACTCATGAATTTATCACGCAAAGGAATGGTGTATTCCGCGATCTGCCTCATGGCCTGAGCGCCGTCGAGGTGATTGTAGGTAGTCATCAGCGGTGCATTGAACAACTCCGGGAATACAATAAAATCACTCTGGTAATCACTTACCACATCCACAAAAAATTCGATCTGCTCACAAAGTGATTCAAGATTCGGGAAGGGCCGCATCTGCCACTGAACCAGGCCAAGCCTGACGGTGGATTTTTTGGAATTGATATGCGCTGCTTCTTCGTTATAATAAATATTATTCCACTCCAGCAGCGATGCATATTCAAGTGATTCCGTATCGCCTCTCAAATAACC
>JAEYUA010000235.1 GCA_023433755.1 Bacteroidota bacterium
TGAAACCAAAATGCGGATCAATGATTTCCTTTACCAAATCACTCAGGTCTTCGAGGTAGAGCGTGGCAAAATGCTTGGCGCGGTCCTGCACACCCATTTGTCCGAAAGCCCAGCCCAGGTCATCCAACTGCGCAAAGCGGCTTGCCTCCGGTAAAAAATTTCTGCTAGCGATCAGGTGGGCAAGCGTGGGCCGTTTTCCCTGCAGGAAAAGTATGGTCTCATCAATCGTATTGATATATTGATCCGCCAGCGCGATGATCCTTGCCACATTGGGCGAAGTTTCCGACTGTAGTTTGTGTACATGACTGAAAAGTTTCTGCAAACCCATTTTGCAAAACATCTTTAGTGTCACTTCTATACCAAGGTCTGACTGGTAGGCTGGAATATTCCTGGTATTGAGAAATCCTTTCAGGTAGGCAGTGGCCGGGTACGGTGTATTCAACTGGGTGAAGGGAGGAGTAATTAAAAGTATGGGTGTATCCACTGAGCAAATTTACATTAAGAGAAATGAGAGAGAGATTTTTTACCGCCAAGAAAAGAGAAGCTTTTGGCTGTTGGCTTTTGGCTGTTGGCCGTTGGCTGTTGGCCGTTGGCTGTTGGCTGTTGGCTTAAGAGTATCAAAAAATTGAGAATTCTTTTACCGCGTAGAAAGAAGGGCGCCAAGAAGGGAGAAGCTTTTGGTTGTTAGCTATTGGCTTTTGGCTTGGGGGTAGCAAAGAATGGCGAGTATTTTTACCGCAGAGAAAAGGACCAGCCTTCGCAAAAGCTTGTGCCTCCGCTATAGCTTGTGCCTCCGCTATAGCTTCGGCGACACGCGGACAACGCACGCGGATGGCTGGCGAAGGAAAAGGAGATTACGCAGAGTTTATGAATTTAAGACGCTACTTACCGCCTTCCCGCCTTCGCTAAAGCTACGGCGGACAAAGCCCGGCTTTCCGGCTATGCCTTTTCTTTTACATTTGCAGACACGATATGATCAATAGGGAAACATATATCACTCACACAAAAAAATGGATTATTGATGTTGTCGTAGGCTGCAATTTTTGTCCTTTTGCAGCTCGTGAAGTGAAGAGGAACAGCATTTTCTTTGAGGTAATTGAAGGCAATCAAGCTGATGTTTTGAAAGTGCTAAAACAGAGCCTGGAACAAATGGATGATAAGCCGGATATTGAAACCATGTTTCTCATAATACCTGAAAGTCTTAATTCATTTGATACCTATCTTGATCTTGTTGATGCTGCTGAAAGACAATTGAAAAAACAAGGTTATGAAGGAATCTACCAGGTGGCCTCCTTTCATCCTGATTATGTATTCGCGGGCAGTGAACCAAACGATGCTGCCAATTATACCAACCGCTCACCTTACCCGATGCTGCACATTTTGAGAGAAGAAAGCGTCAGCCGTGTCATTGACGGTCACCCGGATACCCTTCTGATCCCTGAGAAAAATGTAGCCTTTGCACGTGGCAAAGGAATTGAATACATGCAAAGATTAAGAGCAGCCTACATGGATCATGAGTGAACAAAAATGCATTTATACGATCGGACATTCCAACAGGAGCCTGGAAGATTTCATATTCATGCTAAGATCTTTTAAAATTGAACTCCTGGCAGATGTAAGAAGGTTCCCCGCTTCACGCAAATATCCATATTTCAACAAGGCTGAACTTTCTGAAGCACTGAAAAAAGAACAGATCAGTTACCTCCATTTTGAATCATTGGGCGGAAGAAGAGCAGCCGCCAAAGACAGCCAGAATATTGCATGGAGACACAGCGCGTTCAGGGGGTATGCCGATTATATGGAAACCTCAACATTCAAAACCGCTGTCAGCCAACTGGAAAAAGAAGCAGCAAAAAAGCTCACCGCGTACATGTGTTCAGAAGCCGTGTGGTGGAGTTGCCACCGCTCGATGATCTCCGATTGCCTGAAAGCAGCCGGCTGGGAAGTAAGACATATAATGGAAGCTGGCAAATGGAGAGAACATCCTTACACTGCACCTGCAAGAATTGAAAATGGCGAACTGACGTACAGGTCTGCACCAGGATTGTTTGATGTATGAAAGGAGTTTGATTTATCCTCAATCCCGGAGAAGTTTTTCCCAAATCAAATTGTATTCCCTCTGCCATTACAGATAACTGGCCATATAAATTGATTTCCACCGGATTTTTTATCTTTACACCTCATGAAAACGGCTACTGAAATACAGAAGGAAGTGTGGGTAGATGTGATGGAAGATATGGATGCCCCTTTTCATCTTGTGGTATGGAATGACGAGGTCAACACTTTTGAATGGGTGATCGAAACCCTGATGGATGTCTGCAAACACTCACATGAACAGGCCGAACAATGCGCCTATATCATTCACTTCAGGGGAAAATATGCAGTGAAGCAAGGCAGCTATGATGACCTTAAGCCCATGAAAGATGCCATCACTGAAAGAGGCATCAATGCCACGGTGGAAGAACTGGCTTAATCTTCACGTAAAAAAATTTACAAGTCGGATTTCACGCAAATGCGCAAAAGAAGGAAGGCGCAAATGATATTAAAGACAGTCTGACCATGGTTATCCATTATCACATATAGAATTGCTGGAAACCGCTTCATCCGGTTCAATTTTGCACTGATCATTTTTGAATTGCCTGCCAGCACTTCCGGATGATTTTTCCTGGCCTTCCATCTATTACCGGGTATTTAAGAACTTGTCAGGTAGAAGATAAATTCCTGTACTACTGGATCTTATATCTTGTTCAGTAATAGAAAGGACAGAAAGCAAATTTATATATACAAAAGTTTAATATTTTAATTAATTTTATTACGTCCTTCCTCTGAACCTTAAGCCGCAATACACTCTCCCATACGGCCATACTAAACTAACTTTTTATGAAAGTCTTCTTCTTTGCAGCTATGCTGCTCGCGTTTGCGTATGCAAACGGCCAGCCTATAACTCTCGGAGTCCAGGGATCTTCAACAGCTTCGGGGGTGGGAGCTGTAAGTTCAACCACATGGAATGGTATTTCTGACAGCGGCTGGGTGGCCATCGTAAACAGGGTATTAAAACAAGAAGGAAAGATTGACACAACACAACGAAGGTCTGCTAGCGCAATGGATATATATAATGGAATGTGGACAGGATACATCCCACCACCTGATAGAAATTCACCAAATGCCGCATACAATTGTTCTGCGGTAATGTCAAGAGTACCTAAACCAGATGTGGTTTTGGTAAATTATCCCAGCACAAGTTATGATATTATGAGTGTCAAGGAAGTAATAGAAAGATTGCAGGATATAAAAAACTGGTATAACACCCAGGGCGCCGTATGTTTTTTATTGACTACCCAGCCAAGAGATAATTTTGATCTTACAAACAGGCAGAAGTTGAGAAAAATTGCTGATACTATCACCCAGGTATTTGGGGTGTTTGCCATTGATATTTATAGAGAACTAGCCGATGAATCTGGCAGAAGAAAAACAAAGTATGCGGCACCTGACCAGTTGCATCTCAACAATGCAGGACATCGCTACATTGCTCAACAAGTCCTAGCAAAAAATGTAACCAACCTTACTCCGCTTCCAATAGCTTTTCGAAACGTAAAAACGGTAAGAATTTCCGCGACTCAGGTGAGAGTTGAATTTGATGTTGAAGATATGAATGACAAAGATGAAGTATTTGTAAATATTGATTATGACAACACAGGTTTCAAAAGGTATAATGCAACTGCAATTATTCCTAAAAGGCGTTACTATATTATTATCAATCTAAAACAATAATATGAAAAAGATATTTCTGACTATAATCTTCTTTTCACTATTATTTATCTCTTGCAAAAAAGATAGTGACATCGTAAACAAGGAAATAAATAACCAAATCCTCATCAAATTGGAAGTTCAGCATGAAAATGGAAGTTCTACTTTCAGTGAAATTTACAGGATCCAATAAGGATTAATGCCAGGGAGGATAAATCAGCATGCAGAAAATTTTGCGATGTCATTTCACGCAAAGACGCAAAAGAAAGAAGACGCAATTTGGGTGGTAAACAGTTTTTTCAACTAATTCTTTGAATTTTTGAAATAATTTTATCCAGGTCGTCAATAAACTATCAAACTAAAAACCACCCGACTTTGGAATGTCAAATTATAGACTACCGACTTATACAGTTCTCACAGTCCCCTGAGTCACCGACTTTGAACTTTGAACTTTTGACTTCCGACTACCGACTTCTAACTTCCTAAAACCTCGTCCCCAAATAATGCGGCAATACCGCCTTCCATGTATTCCAATCATGCGGCCATTCGCTGCCCCACACATCAAGTTCATAATTAATTCCCTTGTTGTATAAGATTCCGGCGAAACGCCTGCTGCCTTCAGGATCTTCATAAGCACCGCTGCCGGTGAAGATGTGTATATGCTGGCTGCGCCTGATCTGTTCCAGCAGGTGATGGTCGGTAAGATTGGGCATGTAATGCTGGGGGCTGTTGAAATACACATCCTCATTATAAAATCCTTTCGTGTATTCTGTGAGATCATACACCCCGCTCATGCCAATGACACCCTGCAGCAGGTCAGGCCTCTTTAAAAAAAGATTCATGCTATGCAAAGCACCGAAGGAAGCACCGCAAATGATGATGGGTGTATCATGACTGGTATGCATCCTGATAAAAGGGATCACTTCTTCATACACATATTCATTGTATAACTGGTGCCGCCGGACCTTATCATGCGGATCCATCTGGTTATTCAGCCAGCTTTCATTATTAATGCTGTTGATGGAAAAAATCTTCACCTTCCCACCATTGATCGCATCACTCATGGCATCTATCAACTGGAAGCGTTCATACTCCAGGTAATCCGCCGCTGCCGTAGGAACCATCAACAAGGCAAAACCATAATAGCCATAAACGGCCACCGGCATTTCCTTTTGCAATCTTTCACTATACCAGGAGCTGAGTTTTCTTTCCATAAAATCTTCCAATTTTTACTTGATCTGAAACAAGAGATTTCCGGTCAAGTTACATTTTAAACGAAAACCGGCAAGTAGAAACACTTAATCTTTTGAAGTTTCTATCATAAAATCGTATTGCCAAAATTGCAAATATGTACATTCGTTCTCTATTCCATGGCAACATGAAGAACCGGCCAGAACCTACTCTGCAAAATACTGCTGAAAATGCATTCACTGATGAAGAATCATTCAGCCTCATACTGAATAATCTTCAGGATACCTTCGTTCTGCTCGACAAGGAACTCAACATCATCGCTGCCACAGAACTTTCCAAAAAAAGGATCAGGCAATATTTTAACCTGGAACTGAAAAAGGGCATGAGCCTTTTCACCATGGTCACCCCCGATCGTGCTGCACTTGTTAAGTTAATGACCGATGAAATCCTGCAGGGTGGCCCTGACCAGTTCATGGAATCTGAAATTGTTTTAGCAGGAAAAAAACTGATTTTAAAAAACCATTTCCGGCCAGCCTACAACAACCAAGGTGAGATCATTGGACTGATCGTAACATCGAGGGACATCACAGAAGAAAAAACCACGGCGCAGCAATTAAAGGTTGCTGAAGAACGCTGGCGTTTTGCACTTGAAGGTGCGCAACAAGGGGTTTGGGACTGGAACATCCTGACCGGCGAATGTTTCTATTCCGAAGGTTATAAAAAATTGTATGGATATGCTCCCGGTGAATTGCACAACCGGATAGAAGAATGGGAAATGCTTATCCACCCGGATGACAAACTAAAGATTAAGGCAGCAGTAAAGGAACATATCACCAATGATAATCCCTTTAATGAGAGTACCTATCGCATCAAGGCCAAGAATGGTGAGTACAAGTGGATCCTTGCGCGTGGCATGATTATAGAAAGGGATCAGAACAATCAACCGGTGCGCATGATCGGAACCCACACCGATATTACCGAGCAGGTGCTTGCCCGTGAAAAGCTTCGCAAATCTGAAGAATATTACCGCAATCTTTTTCAAAACAATCCGCTTCCCTGCTGGATCTATGATGCTGCATCACTCTGCTTCCTTGAAGTGAACCAGGCTGCTATCAATCATTATGGTTACAGCCGTGAGGAATTTCTTTCATCAGATCTTTACCTGATCCATCCGCCCGATTTTATTATTCAACTCCAAGAAAGACTGCAAAAACAGCAATCCCATTCCATTCAGCAATACAGTAAATGGAAACACCGTAAAAAAAATGGCGACTTCATTTTTGTTGACATTGATATCAATACCATACAGTACGAAAATGTGAATGCCAAACTGGTAGTTGCCCATGATGTTACAGAAAAAGTAAGGATCGAAAAGATTCAGAAGGAAACCGAAGAAGAACTTCGCCGCAGCAATGAAAGATTCAAACTCGCCAGCCGCGCCACTTCTGATGCCATTTACGAATGGAATTTGCTAAACGATAAGCTATTATGGGGGGAAGGCCTCCAACACCTGTTTGGCTATAAGCCACAGGACATCAGTATTGAAAAATGGAAGGAACTGGTGCACCCGGAAGACAGGGACCTGGTTAACCGCTCACTGGAATTATCGTTCAGAAGCCAGACCAAGTGGCAGTTGAAATACCGTTTCAAAGACGCGAAAGATCAGTACCGTTATGTATTGGACCGGGCATTTATTACCAGAGATGCCGCCGGAAACGCTGTCAGCATGATTGGTTCGCTGCAGGATATAACTGACCTCCATCAAAAAGAAAAAGAACTGCTGATCAGCAATGAAAGATACCGCTTCGCCACCCTGGCCACATCGGATGTGGTTTGGGATATGAATGTAAAGGAAGGCACGGTTGTGTTTTCCGATAATTTCCAGAAGTTACTGGGATGGCCGCTACCGGAAAACAATACGCTTACTATTGAATACCTGGTGGAGAACATGCTGACCTCAGAGAATGAGTATGTGATCAAAAGACTCAACGAAGCTATTAATGACCCGCAAAAAACTTACTGGTCAGAAGAATTCACCGTTAAAAAAGCAGATGGTAGCAATTGCCATATCAATGACAGGGGTTACATCATCCGGAATGAAAAAAAAGAGGCCGTACGCGTGATCGGCGCTTTCCAGGATATAACAGAGCGCAATTATTATGAACAACTGCTCTCCCTGGAGCGCAGTGTTTTTGAACTTTCTAATGATATCAACGTATCACTTTTTGAAATTGCGACCAACCTGCTCCAGGGTATAGAATCTATCATACCCGATGCCTATACATCGGTGATGATCCTGAAAGAAAACGGAACCATTGAAGGGCTGGCAGCTCCCCGATTGGCCGAAGCATTCCTGCAATCACTCAATCACCTCAGGATCGGTCCGGCCGCCGGCTCCTGTGGTACATCCATGTACCGCGCAGAAACGGTGATCACTGAGAATATTGAAATTGATCCCCTGTGGGAAAGCTACAGGAAATACGTGGAGCCCTATGGACTAAAGGCATGCTGGTCGCTTCCCATCATCAATGGTGCCGGCAAGGTTCTCGGGGCTTTCGCCATCTATTACAAAGAAGCCAAATCACCTTCCGCCATTGAACTTGATACTATTGAAAGGATCAGGAATATCCTGCGCGTGCTCATGGAACATTTCGCCGCGCTGGAAGATATCAAGCAGGCCAATGAACGTTTCGATATCATGATGATGGCTACCCATGACCTGGTGTGGGACTGGAATCTTGAAACAAATGAAGTGTACCGTGACCCGATGGGATTGAAGAATGTGTATGGCATGGAATTCAATGGTGCCATCCACAACATTCATAACTGGCTGGAGAGAATTCATCCTGATGATCATGACAGGGTGGAAAAAGTGATGTATGAGATCATGTCAGCAGAAGAAGAGTCCACTTTTGATGTGGAATACCGTTTCCTCAGGGATGATGGTCATTATTCGCATGTATATGACCGTGGGAAGATTATCCGCAACCACCAGGGCAAACCGGTGAGAATGATCGGGGCTGCGCAGGATATCACCCTCAGGAAAAAACTGGAAAAAGAACTTTTACATAATGAACTGGGCAGGCAGAAAGCCATCAACCAGGCTACTGTTGATACACAGGAACAGGAAAGAGGTGAGATCGGCAAAGAACTGCATGATAATGTGAACCAGGTACTCACCACTACCAAACTTTACCTGGACCTGGCTTTAAGTAATAATGAACTGAAGGATGACCTGATCAGCAAATCGATTCAGAATGTGATCATGGTCATCAACGAGATCCGTCAATTGTCACGGTCGCTGATGGACCCCAGCATCGGGGACCTCGGACTGGTAGATTCTATTCATGATCTGGAAGACAATATCAATCTCACACGCAAGCTCAAAGCCCACCTGGAGGCAGACAGGAAGATCGAGGATTATCTTGATAAAAACCACAAGCTTACGGTGTTCCGCATCATCCAGGAGGCAATGAACAATGCTGTCAAACATGCCAAAGCAAACACGGTCAACATCAGCCTGAGAAAACACCGGGATAAAGCCGAATTGGTGATATCGGATGACGGACTTGGATTTAATCCCCAGTCGGTGAAAAAAGGTGTAGGCCTTAAAAATATCCAGAACAGGATTTACCTGATCAATGGAAAGCAGCAGATCATCAGTGCACCCGGTGCAGGATGCCAAATCATAATCGAATTCCCTATCAACAAAAAACAAAATTAAAAAATGGAAAAGATCACGATCCTTATCGCAGACGACCACACCCTTGTCCGGGAAACCTGGAGTTTTATCCTTAATACCGATCCCCGTTTCAAGGTAATCGCAGAAAGCGGAAGCGGCGAAGATGCGGTTGAGCTTTCGAAGCAGTTACGTCCACAGATCGTAATCATGGACATTAACCTGCCGGGTATGAACGGCATTGAGGCCACGCAACTCATCAGGAAATATTCACCAGGTTCAAAAATTTTGGGGGTATCGCTCCACACTCAGCCCACCTATGCCCGTAAGATGATCCAGAAAGGTGCAATGGGTTATGTAACAAAAAATTCTTCACGTGAAGAAATGTTTAAGGCCATCATGGAAATTCAGAATGGCAGGAAATATATCTGTGACGAAATCAAGAATATCCTTTCCGAACAGGTGATCAGCGGTGATGACCAGCAGGGTGGATTAAACTCACTTTCCCAGAGGGAAATAGAAATCATTGCCTTCATTAAAAAAGGAAATTCATCCAAAGAGATCGCAGACGCACTGAACATTTCCGTAAAAACGGTAGAGGTTCACCGTTATAACATCCTGAAGAAATTGAATCTTAAGAACGCGGCAGCGCTGGTGAACTTCATCAATAACAGCCAGCTTGATTTTGAAAATTGATATGGCATAATATTTTTGTCTGCAGGGGTACTTTGCTTGCCTGTGAATAGCATGGAACTCTTCAATAGAGGCCATGTTTATCTGTAATCATTCCCCTGCAATAAACTTGCAGTTGAATTAAATTCACCTGCGGATGAAACATGATAAGATACGTGTCATCATAGTAGATGACCACAGAATGGTAAGGGAAACCTGGAAGATGTTGCTGGAAGGCTATCATGATCTCCAGGTAATAAAAGAATATGGCTCGGGTGCTGAAGCCATACACTCCGCATCTTCCCTTGATCCGCATGTAATCCTTATGGATGTGAATATGGATCCCGTCAATGGGTTCCAGGCCACCCAGGCCATACTGGAACAATCTCCCCATATCCATATCATTGGCATGTCGGTGAACAACCAGCCGGGATATGCCAAGAACATGATGCAATTGGGCGCCAAAGGATATGTAACTAAAAACTCCTCGCGGGAAGAAATGTTCAAGGCCATCTCCGAGGTAATGCAGGGCAAGACGTATATCTGCAGGGAGGTACTTGAGCAGATGGAGGGGAGCTAGTGGGGAGTCTGTAGTCTGTAGTCGGTAGTCGGTAGTCGACTCCTTCAGCCACTACATTCCCACAGCCTCCGACTTTGAACTTTGAACTTTAAACTTTGAACTGGACTACCATCCTTCGCTAAAGCTACGGCTGGCAAAGCCGACTACCAACTTTCGACTCCTTCAGCCGCTACATTCCCACAGCCTCCGACTTTGAACTTTGAACTTTAAACTTTGAACTGGACTACCGACTTCCGACTACCGACTACCTACTTTCCCCCTCCCTCCTTACCTTTGCTCCCCGATTATGAGCAATCTTTCCAAGAATTTTGAGCCGCAGCAGGTAGAAGAAAAATGGTACAGTCACTGGATGGAAAAGGGTTATTTCTATAGCCAGCCCGACCATCGTCCTCCTTTCACGGTAGTGATCCCACCGCCCAACGTTACCGGCGTACTTCACATGGGCCATACACTGAATGAAACTGTGCAGGATGTGCTGGTACGCCGCGCCCGCATGACCGGCTTCAATGCCTGCTGGGTGCCTGGAAGTGACCATGCCTCCATTGCTACCGAGGCCAAGGTGGTACAGATGCTGGAAAAAGAAAAAGGTATCAGTAAACAGGAACTGAGCCGTGAAGACTTTCTCAAACATGCTTTTGAATGGAAAGAAAAGTATGGTGGGATCATCTACCACCAGATCAAAAAGCTGGGCTGCAGCGTGGATTGGAACCGGGTGACCTTTACCATGGATGATCATTATTACAAAGCCGTCATCAAAATATTTGTTGACCTCTACAACAAGGGTATGATCTACCGTGGCGCCCGCATGATCAACTGGGACCCATCTGCGAAGACAGCCCTCAGTGATGAGGAAGTGGAATATAAGGATGTGCAGGGGAAGCTGTATTATGTGAAGTATAGGATCGTGAACCGTGATTCGTCAAACGTGAGAAAGGAGTCTCAAATCCAGGACTCACATCTCACGCCTCGCGAATCACGCCTTACGTCTCACGAATTCATCACCATCGCTACCCAGCGCCCTGAAACCATCATGGGTGATACGGCTGTTTGCGTAAATCCCAATGATGAAAGATTCGCCCACCTGAAAGGCAAGAAGGTCATAGTACCACTGGTGAACCGTGAAGTGCCGGTGATTTTTGATGAATATGTGGACCCGGCATTCGGTACCGGCGCACTTAAAGTGACACCGGCACATGATATCAATGATTATAATCTTGGTCTCAAACATAACGTTCCGGCTATTGATACACTCAACGAGGATGGAACCATCAGCGAAGCAGCCGGTGTATTGATTGGTCTCGACCGCTTTGAAGCACGCAAACAGGCCATCAAACAACTGGAATCAGAAGGATTGCTCGTTAAGTCAGAAGATTACCAGACAAGGCTTGGATTCTCGCAACGTACCAATGCAGTGGTGGAACCCCGTATTTCAACACAATGGTTTGTGAAGATGCGCGGCCTTGCCGACCAGGCACTGGCGGCAGTAAATGAAGGTGATGTAAAAATTCATCCTGAAGAAAGATTCCTTGCTACCTACCGTTACTGGCTGGAAAATGTAAAGGACTGGTGTATTTCAAGACAATTATGGTGGGGACAAAGAATTCCTGCCTGGTACGATGAAAAAGGAAACTATGTTGTAGCAGAAACTGAGGAAGAAGCCAAAAGACTCACAGCCCTTCGCCGTGCGAAAGAAAGCAATACTGAATTGGATGAAAGCCGCTTGCAGCTTGAAGCCCGCAGCTTGAAGCTTACCCAGGATGAAGATGTTCTCGATACCTGGTTCTCCTCGTGGATCTGGCCCATCGAAGTTTTTAATGGCATCTCACAACCGGGAAACCCGGATATCAAATATTATTATCCGACTAATGTACTGGTAACAGGTCAGGATATTATTTTCTTCTGGGTAGCGCGCATGATCATGGCGGGCGAGGAATACATGAATGAAAAACCATTCAGTGATGTGTACTTCACTGGAATGGTGCGTGATAAACAGGGCCGCAAGATGAGCAAGAGCCTTGGCAATTCTCCCGACCTGCTGGAACTCATTGAGAAATTTGGGGCTGATGCGGTAAGGTTCGGCATCCTCATTTCAGCGCCCGCGGGCAATGATCTTTTATTTGATGACAGCAGTTGTGAACAGGGAAGAAATTTCAATAACAAGATCTGGAATGCCCTGAAGCTGGTGAAGATGTGGGAAGACCGTGTGGACAGCCAGGCAGTTACCGGAGATACCCAGGATCATTTCGCCATCAACTGGTTTTCCAACAGGCTGAATGAAGTAAAAGAGCAGGTGGATGAAATGTATCGCCAGTTCCGGCTGAGTGAAGCATTGAAAACCATCTACTCACTTATATGGGATGATTTCTGTAGCTGGTATCTTGAATGGGTAAAGCCGGGTTTTGAACAACCAATTGCTGCGGAAGTTTACCGCCGCACAGTAGAATTTTATGGAGAGCTGATGGAATTACTGCATCCCTTCATGCCTTTTATTTCAGAAGAGATCTACCACCAGCTTAGTGAAAGAAAGGATGACCTGTGCGTGAAGCAGGTAAGTGGAGTTGAAAACAAAAATCCTGAAGTATTACACCAGGGTGAACTGCTGAAACAAACCATTACCGCCATCAGGGATGCCAGGACCAAAAATCAGGTAAAACCCAGGGATAAAGTAAAACTGCATATACAAACCTCCCGGCAAGATGTTTTTAGTTCCATCAATACCATTCTTTCCAAACAGGTGAATGCGGATTCCATTGACTTTGTAAATGAATCTTATCCGGGTTGTATCAATGTAGTGGTGGGTGTAAATAAATTCTATATTGAAACAGAACAGGCGCTTGACACAGGTGCGCAGTTGGAGCAATTGCAGAAAGAACTGGATTACCAGAAAGGATTTTTGAACTCTGTAGAGAAAAAACTTGGCAACGAAAAATTCGTAAGCAATGCAAAGCCTGAAGTGGTAGAAGCAGAGAGAAAAAAGAAAGCTGATGCTATGGAGAAGATAAAGGCTATTGAGGAGAGTTTGGCGGGTTTGAGAAAGTAAGTTTATTTCCCTCAATTCTCCAGCAAACCCACCGGAACAATAAACTCCACCCAGGTACTACCCTTCCTATCTCCCGGTGTTAACCCATCGTCCAGCAAATGGCTTACACGAAATCCGAAGGACACGGGCAACTGGTTCCACCATTTCGTATCGAAATAAATTTCTGTCCCAACACTACGAAAGGGTTTTGACACAGATGGTTTACTAAAAAAATATCCTGAGTATACTTTCGTATAATCATAAAAAATATTCGCTCTTAATCTTTGCAGGTATACAATGCTGGCAATACCAAAATCCGGATAGGCAATGGGAAAATGATAATTGCCCGAAACCCTCCACATCTTCCTGAAATAATAGTCCTGGTAGCCTCTTGAAAACGCGAACCGGTTTGAAAAACCGGTACTGGCCGTGTCCACCGTTTGAAAAGCTCCTGTAACCACCAGGCTGTGATTTTTGAATGAAGGCAAAAACAATTGGGCGTTCGCCAGCCATTGTGATTGATCCATCATTGAATAACCATCTTCCAGGAAATGCCGCAACTGTACGCCTGCTGTATATCCGAATTTTGGATAGATATGTTGTACGGCTCTTGGCAGGTATTGCGACCAGGTAAGATAATGATGCAGGTAGAACCTGCTGTCCGCCTGGAAAGTATCCTTGTAAAAACCGGTTGGGATCACGCGGTTGAAAACAAAATTAGAACCACCATTAAAAAGCCTGTAGGTTTTTCCTTTTGTAAAATTCAAAGGGATATTATAACCCACTCTTGCTTCCACCTGGTTAAGTGTAAGGTAATTGTTCCGGTAAGGCAGTTCTCTTTTATACGTATACTCTATGCCTGCATTCAGCATGGGATACCATCCCCCATAGGTAGCATTCCACCCGGCCGCATGGGAATTTTCATTTTCATTGTAACGGTAATACAATTCGTTTGAAAAAGTATTGAGGATATTATCACTGTAAAGGCTAACCGTATATTCAGGATCACTGTAGGTGGGCAGCCAACTGTGAAAACGAAGCAGGCCTGTTGATTTGGAATAAGGTTGCGACGATTCTGTGTTAATACTATTGTCAAGAATATTTTCTGCGAAAGCTACCGGGTAAATTTCTTTTGTTTCCTGGAACTGCATGGGATTGGTGTTGCCCGTTTCCAGCGTAGGTAGAACAGAACGTCTCAGGGCCAGTCCCCTGCTTGTAAAATGTGACCAGGTTAGTGTATCCCTGAAAACCGACGGGTAATAATTACCTGTAGCATCAAAAGTTAATTGTTCAATTGATTTATCCTTCAACCTGATGCGGTAGATATCATCATTGCCATTTGCATTCGAAACAAAATAAATATCGTTTCCATCAACATAAGGTAGGCTGGCGTGGTTGGTTGAAAAAGGCGTCAGCAAGGTCCATTCGTTTGTATTGAGATCAATGACCTGTAAAGCCATGGTTGCGTTGGGCAGCCTCGTACCCACCACCACCCTGTTCTCATCTATGAATCTGGGGTTGGTGAAAAAATAATCCTGCTTCCTGATCATCTTGGTGGTGTTACCGCTAGCAGTTTCTACTATCCTTAATTCAGTTTGCAGGGTATCATCCATCACAACCGCCACAATCTTGTTCCCTGATGGAGAAAGGTCGGGCGTATAAAATTTCTGCCCTGAACTGATCCTTTCTTCTTTCCCTGAAAAAATATCCAGCAGAACAAGATCACTATGATCCACAAGTGTCCACCTGGGATGGGTACTGTAGGCCGTATACACTATTTTTCCATTGCGGTAACCAAACCATTCTTCGGCGGAAATGGACCGGAGGGAGATCTTATGCTCACCATTCCTGTCTTTGATGTAAAATGCCGGGATCTTATTGTAAGCTGATTTCAGGTAGAGCAGGGAATCATTCCCGATATATTGCGGAAAATAAAAGTTTGTAACTGCTCTTTGATGCTTTGCCTGTGAATCCGTAACCGGGGGTAATTGTTTTTTATAAAAATCAAAAGCTTCTTTTCTGAAAGTTTTATAGCTGATGCCCGCATGTTTGCGCACTGCTTTTTGAAAAGGATAAAACATTCCTTTGAAAGCACTGGCATCTCTTGTAACCTTTATCCAGAATTCATTCCCATATTTCAGGTAACCATAGTTGGCCAGAAGGTAACCCAACTGGTAATGGTTAGGTACATAATCCTTCATTGAACCATTGCGAAGTTTCAACCAGGAATATTTCCTGTTTTCCAGCCAGAGACTGCGGTAGCCACTTTGGAAATAGGAAAGCCTTCCCCTGCCCTGTGGCGTCATCGCGGTTTCAGCAAACACAGCATCACCCTCAAAGAACCAGTCGGGCACCGTGATGGCATTGCCAAAGGCCTGGCCGTTTTCACCAAAAACATAAGAAAGCGCTTTGCTGATTCCATTCCTGAAATTATTATACTGGTGCACATGCCTGTATTCATGTATGGCAAGATTCTCCTGCCACGGTAAATTGCCGAAATCAAAAACATTGGACCCGGGTACGAGATAAAACTCACTGCGGAATGGCGCCAGCGCCACGTAACCATTGGCCAGCGTGGTACGATTGTGCAGAACGATGTTCACTTTGCGCATCCTGCCTCCCAGGTCAAGCAAAGTATCCGCTGCCACGCGGTGCACAAGAGACATGATGCGCCTGGCCTGCGCTTCTGCTGCTGGGGAAAAGATCACCCGTGCTGTATCGCTGTTGAGCTGGCGCCACCTGGTGGAAGGCGGGAAAGCGCCAAACTGCTGTGAAAAACCGGTAAAGGGAATGCTGCATATCAAAAGAATGATGGCCAGGTATTTCATTGTAAAAAGATACATGATTCACCAATATTTAAAAGCCAATTGCCTTATCGAGATAAATATAATGAATACCCGGACCTGTTATAAGTTTTGAATGACAGCCCTTACCTTCATCCCATGCTGCTGTTAGCACTGGCCATAGCACCCGGACTGGCGATCTGTCTTTTTATTTTTTACCGCGACTCACATGATGCAGAGCCGGCACTCAACCTGGGCATGAGTTTTATCTGGGGCATGCTTACCATCATTCCAGCACTGATACTGGAAATGGCTTTGGATGGATTGACCGACTTGTCTATAATTGGCATCATCATCAATGCTTTTTTGTTTGTTGCCCTGGTAGAAGAAGCCATGAAATTTTTGGCTTTGCGATTGTATTCCTTCCGGCAAAAAAGTTTTGATGAACCCCTCGATGGTATTGTATATGGAGTAATGATCGCTATGGGATTCGCCAGCGTGGAGAATATGATGTATGCATTTTCCTACGGCATGCCCACTGTGGTGATGCGGATGTTCACTGCCGTACCTGCGCATGCCACGTTTGGCGTTTTGATGGGATATTATGTTGGCAAAGCAAAATTTGATCCCGTAAACAGGCGGATGCTTTTATGGAAAGGTCTTGGGCTGGCTGTACTGGCGCACGGACTGTATGATGCTTTCCTCTTCATGAATGAAAACACCTGGATCCACCAGTATATCTCAAAAGACCTGGCAGGCTTGCTGCTATTTGCAGGGGCAATAGCTTCGCTTATTGTTGCCATTATTTTCAGCCGCCGGCTGGTGCGGCAGCACAGGCTTCTTTCTTCCAACCTTCATATTGCCGAACCTGTACTTACCATTCGGCACGCTTCCATCCAGGACGCGGGGCTGATCAGGACACTGGCGCTGCGGATTTGGCCTGCCACTTATCAAGAGATCCTATCCCCTTCTCAACTCCGCTACATGCTTGGGGAAATGTACAGCACTGATGCCCTGGTTAAACAAATCCGTTCAGGTCATCATTTCATCATCGTATATAATAATGCCATCCCTATTGGTTTTGCTTCCTACAGTGAAACCAATCCATCTGTTTATAAACTGCATAAACTTTACCTGCTGCCCAGGCAACAGGGCCGTGGCAGCGGCAGGTTTGTGATCAACCAGGTGATCAATGATATCATTCCTAAAGGAGCGCAATTGCTTCAACTAAATGTAAACCGGAACAATACCGCTAAATCTTTCTATGAAAAGCTTGGATTTGAAGTGACCGGTGAGGAAGATATCGATATTGGCAGGGGCTATTTCATGAATGATTTTGTAATGGAGAAGAAAATAGGCCAGGAAATCCAGGAATAAAATAGTTTTAGATAAGTTCAAAAATTTGTCTGGCTGTTTCCTAAACCATCCAATACCTGTAAGTCTTGCAGCTTGCCGCTTGCCGCTTCCCTACTCAAACAGCGCTTTCAACTTATTCTTCTTATTACGCGAAACAGGTACCTGGGCATGGTCTTCCATCACCAGGTAACCGCCATCTTCCTTCACCCAGGAGCGGATCATTTTTTTGTTGACTAGATGACTCTGGTGACAGCGGAAAAATCCATAGGAAGAAAGCAGTTCTTCATATTCAAAAATGGGTTTTGAAGTGAGAATCTTTTCTCCATTAACCAAAAAAAAGGTCGTGTAATTATTAGAAGATTCACAGCGGATGATCCTGCCGGTTTCAATAAACCTGGTTTCTTTAGCACTTTGGAGAGCAATGCGGTGCGAGGATTTCTGTTGCTCCTGCTTCAAAACTTCAATCAGGTTTTCCAGCCTGAGGTTTTGGTTTTTCCTCTGGTGCATCTCTGTCACCTTGTGTACTGCAACTTTTAATTCTTCCACATCCACTGGCTTGAGCAGGTAATCAATAGCAGAAAATTTAACTGCCTGGATACCGTACTGGTCAAATGCGGTTACAAAGATGACGGAGAAAGGAAAATGCTCCAGACCTTTCAGTAATTCAAAACCATTTTTGCCCGGCATCTGGATATCAAGAAATACAAGATCTGGGTTGTAACGCCTGATGATAACCTCTCCTCCTGTTGCATCGTTTGCACAGGCCAGCACATTCACTTCAGGACAATACCTCGCTAACAAGGCAGCCAGATTATCTATATTATTCTGTTCATCATCTATGATAACGGCACTGATCATGAAAGCAGGTTTTTAAAGATGATGAAGATAGTTGTACCGGATGGTCCGGGCTGTATATCCAATTGAACCTTTTCTCTATTGAATTCATTGATCAAAGCCATTCGTTGTCGAGTAAGTTTTAGTCCAAATCCCCTGGGCTCCCGGAGCGGATCAAAACCCGGTCCATTATCAGATATTTTTATGGTCAGATCATTCTTTTCAGCACTGAATCGTATAAAAATATTTCCTTTTTCCTGCAATGCTGAAACGCCATGTTTGATCGCGTTTTCCACCAGCGGCTGCAGGAAAAGTGCAGGCACTTCAACCGAAGATGGATCAATATCCTTCACTTCTATGCGGTAGTTAAACCCAAACCTTAATTGTTCAAGTTGCAGGTAAGTATCCAAAATACTGATCTCCGCAGAAAGTGGCACCTCGTTCTTCTCACTATTCACAAGTGAATCACGCAACAATTTGCTGAAGGTGGAAAGATAGTGATTGGCTTTTTCTGTTTTGTTTTGGTTGATCAATCCCTGGATGGAACTAAGCGCATTGAAAATAAAATGAGGATTTAACTGGGCATAGATTGATTTTAATTCCGCTTCAGCCTGTTGCTTCTTAAACCCTGCCTCTTTCAATTTTCTTTTCTGCGACTTGGAATAAGGTACCATTATGATCAAACCAAAAAAGGCAGCCACGAGGCTGCCTGCAATAATTTTGAAAGAGAGGGTTTGATCCCACCGGGGTTTTATGGAAAAAACATAGGTCGTCACCTGGTCTGGTTGCGCCGTGTACCGCATCTTCAATTCATATTTCCCTGGTTCCAGGTTGGTAAGCCAGACAAAAGGATGATCGAAATTATTTTTAGCCCATTCCCTGATCACCTTTCCATCTTTCACCAATTGGTATTCCAGCGCCTCGGCTTTTTGAATATTGGCATTCAGAAAAAATACCAGATTATTTTCACCAGGTTCCAGGGCGGGATTTATTGGAAGCCCGGAAATGGTATCAATCTGGTTGGGGGGAAATCTTTTTTTCCACCGGTTCAGATTGGATGTGTCAGCTTTAGGAAGTAAATACGGAGCTATCCTGTTCATTAGCAGGTTCATCTCGTCGGCCAGAAAAATATTAGTGACCCTGGGTTTCGCAATATCCCATTTTACCAGACTAGAGTAAGTATCCTCAGTATTGCCTTTTCTGCGCAAGTTCACCAATAGATAATTACCTCTAGCTGCCTTATATGAACCCAGGTAAGCTGTTGAGGTATGCGGATCAACTTTCAGCGTTGTCCATGGAATGATGGTTCTTATACCGTACTCCAAAACTTGGTATTCAAAATTTTTTGACTCCCCGGCACTGATATTCTTTACATAAAAATGAGCGCTGGCTGTATCAAAAATGTGAGTGTAATAAAAATTATTCTCTTTCATTCGTTGACTGGCCATTTTTTTCAATTGCTCGTCTTCGAATTTCCATTTATCAAAAATTACCAGGCCATTTGAATAATGACCGGTTTCAATCAGTGGAGCTGTGCCAGGTCCAACATGCCCGCTGCTATAGTTATTTTTTATAACCTGTGCTGCAGACTGGAGTCCACATAGTAACACCACAATAAATGAGATGTTTCTTTTCATAAATAAATTTTCATCAAAGCTGCAATTCCGTACTGGATGATTGGGCTGCCATTGTGAATCCAGTCAGGATGATTGTGAATTGGTTGAAAAGCCAATGGCCAATAGCCATTGGCCATTGGCTAGTACACCAGCTGTTGCGTACTCTTCACCACTCCCATAACGAACACACTCTGTACATTTCCAACATTTTCAATTTCACTCAGGCGGTTCACGTGGAAGTCATAATAGGTATCCATGTTCTCTGTCGCCACTTTGAGCATGAAATCAAATTCACCAGAAATGGTGAGACATTCCAGCACCTCATTCATTTCCATGATGCGCTGGATGAATTTAGCGCCTGCATTTTTGCTATGTTGTTTGAGTGAAACATAACA
>JAEYUA010000259.1 GCA_023433755.1 Bacteroidota bacterium
GGTAAAGATGCAGCCGACAAACCCTTTTCATTCAGCCTTCGCCAGAAAGACCAACAGTGGAAATTACAACCAGGCGCCAGCCGCTGGCTTTACGAGATCGAATCAGATCTCTCTGATGCTATTGTCGGCACCCGGTTGAAATAGTCATAAAAAAAGCAACCGCCCAGGTTGCTTTTTTGTTTGTGAAACGTTTATCACTGGTACATGCGGACTTTCTGTCCCGCACGTGCAGGAGCCATTACCACACCTGGCTGCAGGAGCTGGTCAATGGAATACCTGCCGCTTCCCGCAAAAAACAATACCACGTAGGTCAGCAGGTATTGTAATCCCAGTTCTTTCCTTGCAAAAGGATCATCCAGGTGTACATAAAATACGGCCACCAGCATGGTGATGATCAGGGGAATTACAGCCAGCCTGGTTCCGAATCCTACCAACACCAACACCGAACAGATTACTTCAGCAAATACAGCCAGTCCCAACGAAAAAGTTGGCGACATCCCCATAACTGATAAAAATTGTACAGGTTCCCCTGAAAATAATTGCATCAATTTTGGAAGTCCGTGCGAAAGCATCAGCACGGCAATCACCACCCGTGCGATCAGCAATGCCAGATCAACAGGCATGGCAGCCTGGTTTACCTTGGTTAAATTTTTCATCATGTGCATATTTAAAATGAAGAGTGCATGTTCTAGAAAAGCGTCTTGCCGTTTCAGGCTGCATTATGCAAAACCTTCCAGCCGGCATGCCAGTTATAATTGTGCTGCATTCCCAGCCTGATCAGTAAAAACTGCATTTGTTCAAGTGTACGGCTCATCGTGAGGTCTCCTGCGATCATGGGATTAAAACCTGCTGTGCGTACCAACGCTGAAACAGTTTCAAGAGCTTCTTGATCATTGCCGGCAATGAATGCGTCCACCTGTTTTCCATCGATCACAGGCTGGCTGAAATCAGCCGCGAAGGTGGTGTTGAATGCCTTGATCACTTTTGATGAAGGAAGCAATTGCTGCAATTCCTCCGCAGCACTGCTGGCCGGACCGGTTACCAGCCCGTCATAGTTTTCGTTCAATGGATTGGAAATACTAATGACGATCTTCCGATTGGCTACCTCTTTGATCCTTCCGGCTACCTGCTTTTCGGCCGGGTATGGTGTGGCTAAAATAATGATGTCTGCTTCCCAGCCTGCTTCCCTGGAACAGCGGATTCCTTCAATGTCCGCGGATGAATTCGTTTGCCTGATATCTTCCTCGAGCGCTGAAAGTTTGCCTGCATCCTGCGCCATTAACAAAAGCCGGTAGGGGCCTTTGGCCAGGGTTTTCGAAAGGGCCGAGCCCATGGTACCAGTGGCTCCTATGATTGCTATAGTTTGTTTCATATGATCTCATTTAATTTCAATTACAAAGCTAGAAGTCTCCATAGCGGACACCATTGCGATAGCGCAAGAAAAAGCATTGATAAATATCAACCGGGCATTACAATTGCATCACCTGCAGGAGCCGGTTGCCTAAACGATTTCCACTATATTTATTTGTTGTAAGCAGCCCTTAACTGAATCAGACATGTCGATTTCCATTTTCGAAGCCAGTCCCGGAAAGGGTTTGGTAGTATTGCCCAAAGCCGGGGTGTTCCCGGTGGTGGCGGTCAGCAATGATTTTATCCAGCATACCGGGATTTCAAAAGCTCCTGTACTGGATCATTCCATTTCAGAACTGCTCCGGTCACCGCATCTCCTGCCTTCTCTTGAACTGGTGCTCAAACAAAAACTGAAACATGAATTGCCGGCCCAGTTGTATGAATTGAAACAGGACGGAAAAATTTTTACCTGGAAACTGGTGCTTACGCCCGTATTATCCGGGGCAGAGGTAAGCCATATCATCATCACGGCGGAGGAAGTACTCAGTAGTTCTGAAAAAAGAATAGCTGACCTGCAACAGATCGAAAAGGCCTATCATGTGTTTATGCAGGCGCCCTTGATTGTGGGAATCTTAAGGGGCAGTGAATACAGGATAGAACTGGCAAATGCAGATTTGCTGGAGGTATGGGGCCGGGACTCGGGAGTGATTGGTAAACGTTTGATTGAAGCCATACCTGAACTTGAATCACAGGGTTTGATAACCCTGCTTGACCAGGTACGCGAGACAGGTGAACCATTTTATGCTTATGAATTTCCCATTATACTGAACCGCGGAGGCAGGGAGGAAACCCTGTATTTTGATTTTGTTTATAAAGCTGTTTATGATGAAGGTGATCATAAAAAAGCATCAGGCATCATCAGTGTTGGAATGGACGTGACAGGAAGAGTGGATGCCCGTAAAAAAATGGAAGAAAGTGAAACCAAATACCAGGAATTATTTAATTCTCTGGATCAGGGTTTTTGCCTGCTTGAAGTTTTGTACGATGAAGCAGGAAAACCTGTGGATTATCTTTTCCTTGAAACCAACCGGGTTTTTGAAAAGCAGACAGGCCTGCTCAATGCCAATGGAAAACGGGCACTGGAACTGGTCCCCAATCTGGAGCAGCACTGGATAGATTTGTATAGCAATGTGGCCATAACTGGTGAGGCGAAGCAGTTTGTAGAAGGTTCGGCGGCCATGGGCCGCTGGTTTGATGTGTATGCTTTCCGGATGGGTGGAGAGGATAGCCGAAAGGTAGCATTGCTTTTTACTGATGTAACAGAAAAAAGAAAATCTGAAGAAGCATTGCGACAAAGCGAACGTAACCTGCGCAATACCATCTTGCAGGCACCTGTTTCCATGAGCATATTAAAAGGTGAGGATTTTGTAGTGGAGATTGCCAATGAAAAAATGTTTGAACTCTGGGGACGCAGTTCGGAAGAACTTCTTGGCAAACCATTGTTTGAAGGCCTGCCGGAAGTGCGCGAACAGGGATTTGAGGAACTGCTGCAACAGGTGTACAGGTCAGGCAATGAATACGCTGCCTACGCCACAGCGGTTACTCTTCCGCGTGATGGACAAATGGAAACAGTGTTCTGTAATTTTTTATATACACCGTTCCGTGAAGGTGATGGTTCCATCTCAGGTATTATTGTTGTGGCAACCGAGGTTACACGCCAGGTAAAAGCACGCCAGGAGATTGAAGACCAGGTGAAACAAAGAACACTTGAACTTGCTAAAGCAAACGACGCGCTGGTTCACAGCAACCAGGAATTGCAAAGATCCAATGCCAACCTCGAAGAATTTGCTTATGCAGCATCACATGATCTT
>JAEYUA010000281.1 GCA_023433755.1 Bacteroidota bacterium
GGTAAGGCACTTCCGTGATGATGATCTGTTCGCGTCCGCTATTTTTAGTCTCCACCCTCAGTTTTCCACGAAGCACTACGCGGCCCCTTCCGAAATGGAAACCGGCCTTGATGCCTTCCATTCCATAAATAGTTCCACCCGTTGGAAAGTCGGGCGCCTTCACATACTGCATGAGTTCATCGATCGTGATCTCACGGTTATCAATATACGCAACACAGCCATCTACCACCTCGCTGAGGTTATGGGGCATCATATTGGTGGCCATACCAACGGCGATACCGCTGGAGCCATTAATCAGTAATTGTGGAATGCGGGTTGGAAGAACGGTCGGTTCCTGAAGGGAATCATCAAAGTTGAGCTGGAAGTCAACCGTATCCTTGTCAATATCCTGCAAGGTGGCTTCCGCCCTGCGGTGCATTCTTGCTTCTGTGTACCTCATGGCCGCCGGACCATCACCATCCTGGCTTCCAAAGTTACCCTGTCCGTCAACCAGCGTATACCTCATGTTCCAGTCCTGCGCCATACGAACCATGGCATCATACACGGAGGAGTCGCCATGGGGATGGTATTTACCCAAAACTTCACCCACGAGACGGGCGGATTTTTTATAAGGGCGGTTGAAGGTCATGCCCAGTTCATTCATGGCATAAAGAATACGCCTGTGAACTGGTTTCAGACCATCTCTAACATCAGGGAGGGCACGGCCAACGATTACCGACATCGAATAATCGATGTAGGCCATTTTCATTTGTTCCTCGATGTTTACTGGGATGATCCGGTTGATATCATTCGTTTCCTCGGGTTTGAAATTTTCTTCCATTCTTCAGTGTATTACTGCTATTTTTTTGTACCGGAATTTCGGTCCGCAAATGTACCCCAATTATGCTTAGAAACCTGACAAAAATTAAGGCGTAGAGCGGAGAAACAGAGCGCGAAAACTTCTCCTCTCCGAACTGTTTATCCCCCTGTTTCTCCTCTCTATTCCTTAGACATTGTTCCGCTCTCCGCCCTGATTCTCCACTCTATTTTTCCCCTCTTTTTCCACAACCTGTTTCTCGCTCTGTTTCTCCGCTCTCCGCTCTGTTTCTCCACTCTACCCTTGGTATGGTATTTTCAACACTAAGCATAAGCGGATAAAAATGCGTACTATGAAACAATACCTTTTATTAAGCAACAACCAGCAGTCAGGTCCTCATTCTCTTGACGAACTGAGATCCAGAAATCTCAGGCCACTTGACCTGGTCTGGATTGAAAATGAAAGCACCGCATGGGAGTATGCCGGTGATATTGTGGAATTGAAGGATTTTGTGAAGGAGCCCCCCAAACCCAAATTTGTAAGGCCTGCTCCTTCTGCTTCCCCTGTATTTGTCGCGATGCCCTCGCGCCCTGCAAGTGCACCCCGGCGCAGGGATTTTATGTCGGATGATATTCCGCATATTCATCCTCCTGAAGCATTAAAAGAACGTTATACCGAAAAAATTAACAGGCCGGTATGGAACAAACAGATATTCCAGGGCAATGAAATGATCAAACTGTTAGCTGTATTTGCAGGTGTTATCCTTGGCGCGATTGTCATGAAAAAAGCGGCAGACGACCTGGCTCCTGCCCCTGTTGAAACCAATATGGCACAGGTGATCACCCAACCTGAAATACCTGAAACAAAGGATTACCAAACAGCGCTCGTGAAGGAAATCGTAACTCCTGTTGAACAAAAACCCGTAGTGCGTTCGGTAAAGCCTAAAGACATCCGATCCCAGGTAAAAGTGAAGGCCAGTGAGTATAAGAGGGGCTTTTTTGGTGGAATCAGTGATCTTGAACTGACAGCGGTCAATGCATCGCCTCATTTTGTTGACAGGCTGACCGTGAGTGTTGATTTCATGAAGAAAAATGGTGAACTCATCGAAACAAAAAATTATACGATTCACTCACTCGCTCCTAACAGTAGCAAAAAACTGGAGGTGCCGGAAAACCGGAGAGGTACAAAAATCAGGATCTCTGTGCAGCAGGTCTATTCAAAAGAATACACCGCTGCATTAAAGCAGGCCTGATTACCTAAGGATGCTATATCACGGCTCCTTACATTTGTTGCTATGAAAAAGGTCCTACTCTTTGGTGCCGGCAAATCCGCTTCTGTTTTGATCCGTTACCTGCTGGAACATGCCGCTGAAGAAAACTGGCAACTGGTACTGGTAGATGCCAGCCTGGAACAGGCAGAAAAAAAGATCGGGGGTTCATCTTACGGGAAAGCTTTTTCATTTGACATCAATGATGAACCAAAAAGAGCAGCCCTGATCAAAGAAGCAGCCATTGTAATCTCTCTCATGCCTCCTGCCCTTCATTTTCTCATTGCAAAAGATTGCATCAGGTTTGGAAAAAACCTGCTGACAGCAAGCTATGTTGACGAACAGATGCGCAGCCTGGAACCGGAGATCAGGGAAAAAGGATTATTATTCCTTTGCGAGATGGGTCTTGACCCCGGGATTGATCATATGAGCGCCATGAAGCTGGTTAACGAGATCAGGGAAGGCGGTGGAAACATTCACTCATTTTTATCCCATTGCGGCGGGCTGGTTGCACCGGAGAGTGATGACAATCCCTGGCATTACAAGATCAGTTGGAACCCAAGAAACGTAGTGAATGCCGGCAAGGCAGGAGCCATTTTCAAACTTGACGGAGAAATCAGGGAAATGGAATATCCTGAACTGTTCGCTGAAAAAAGATTTGTACCCATTCCTGATGGAGAGGTGCTCTGCTGGTATCCTAACCGTGATTCATTAGGTTATATCCCCTTATACGGGATGGAAGATTGCTCCACTTTTATCCGCACTACCCTACGCCATCCTGATTTTATTTATGGCTGGAAAAATATCATTGACCTGAAACTTACGGACGAAAAGAATTTATACGACACGGATAACAAATCCCTGCAGCAGATCTTTAAGGAGCACATGGATCAGAATGGATTTACTGAATGGCTGGAGCAGAAATTACAGGACCAGTTTACTTCTACCAAAACTTTACTTGCCGAACTGGTAAACCTGGTGGAACTGGAACAGAAAGCCGCGGAGAAAGGAATTGAACAGGTAGAGGAATTTATGGTAGTGGATGACAGCGGTGACCTGAAAAATATTGATATTGATGATCTGAAAGTAACGGCTGCGGCTACACTGGCCGACAAGATGCATGATGCCAGCCTGACCCTCAAGCAACTGTTTTTTCTTGGACTTGATGATGACATCACCCTGGTGAATAAAGGAAAATGCAGCGCTGCGGAAATCCTGCTGCTGGCCCTGGAAAAAAAGCTGGTGCTGCAACCGGAGGACAAGGACATGGTAGTGATGCTTCATGAAATTGAATATGGCCTTGGCAAGGAGAAGATCAAGGCTACCAGCACACTGATTGTGAAAGGAACCAATGAAACGGAAACTGCTATGGCGGGTACCGTTGGACTTCCACTCGGCATTGCGGCAAGGCTGGTGTTGAATGGTACGATCCAGGCAAAAGGTTTGCATATCCCCATACTGCCGGAAATTTATGAACCGGTTTTGCATGAACTGAAGGATCACGGAATCGTATTCAATGAGCAGACAGAGGTGATTGCGTAATTTGAATGGCTTGCAGTCTGCTGTTATTTAATTATTTTTTTACCGCTTCAGCTTTCTTCTTTCAAAATAGCAACCAGTTCCTCCAACCCCTCTCCTGCTCCTTTTTCGATGGCAGTGATACGGTGACCGGACTGTATGTAAGGGATCTTTTTATCAACAATATAAATAGGAATCCCGGGAGGTGCATAGTGCACCAGTCCTGCTGCAGGATACACCACCAGTGAAGTACCAACGATCAAAAAGATTTCGGCCGTTTTCATGATCCTGGTTGCCTGGTCCATCATAGGCACCGGTTCTTCAAACCAGACAATATGTGGCCTTAATTGTCCGCCATCCTCTGCCAGCTCCCCCATTTGTATATCACCATCAACAGGAAAAATCTTTTCTTCATCATTCACGCTTCTCATTTTCAGGATCTCTCCATGCAGGTGTGTTACCTGTGTTGATCCTGCTTTTTCGTGGAGGTCGTCAATATTCTGCGTGATGATATGAACATCAAATTCTTTTTCAAGTTCCGCAAGGATCCTGTGGCCTTTGTTGGGTTGTGCTTCTCTAACCTGCCTGCGCCGCATGTTATAAAATTCCTGCACCAGTGCCGGGTTCTTTCTCCATGCTGTTGCGGTGGCCACTTCACTGATGTCATAACCCTCCCACAGGCCGTCGGAATCGCGGAAAGTTTTTAATCCACTTTCCGCACTGATCCCTGCGCCAGTGAGCACTACCAGTTTTTTTTTACTGCTGCGGGCTGAATGCTGCATGGCTCAATATCCTTTTACAGATTTGCGGATGATGGAATCTTTCTGCGCCATCGTAAGTTTGGAATTATAGAGGTAAAGGGCAGTTTCCCAGTCACCATAAACAGGATTGGGCAATATGATAAAGCGGTTACCGAATTCGGCGGACAATTGTCTTGTCACCAGGTTGCGCTCCTCAACAGTACGTTTATCATAGAGATCACTGAAGTCGGCCAGGTTATCACCCATCAACAGCACCACATCGTAATTTTTTAAAATTTCCTGGCGTCGTCCTTCCTTGCTGGAGATTCCCTGTTTCAGAACCAGGTGCTCATTGTCGGCATTGGGCAGATTATATTTTTTGAGATTGCTGAGGGTGCCGGCACGTTCTGCTTCATCGCGATTGGTGATATAAAATATGGTGATACCTCTAGAAGCGGCATAATGCAGGAAGGAAGGCGCACCAGGGACCGTATCAGCTATGCCCAGGCTTGTCCATTGCGACCAACTCGCCGGTTCATAATCCTTTCCCTGCAGCACCTGTTTCACATCGTATGCGCTGTTGTCGAGAATGGTTTCATCAATATCGGTAATGATGGCTTTAGGCTTACCGCTGTTGTTATTGATGGACAGGTCGATCCGCAGCTTAGCGAAATTGAAGGCCTGGAAGCAAAGTGCTTTATACTCGGCTGCCTGTTGCTGGAAAAGAGAGGCGAATAATTTTCCGTCGGCAATCGAGGTTACCTGTGAAGATTGCGGCAGGTTTTTAGTGGTAGAGCATGCTGAAAAAGCCAGCAGGGCAATGAGCAGAAATCTTTTCATTTCCTTTTTATTTGAACTTCAAAAATACAAAGCCTGCCAGGGGGAGTTTGGAATTTTTTTTGATAGATATTAGTAAACCGAGAATTATGGCAGAACAAAGATTTGAATTATTGCTGGATGGCGTTCCTTACGCGGTAACAGCCACTCCTTTTGAATTTAATACAGAGACAAGGTATAAAGTGAATTACAACGGGAACGAACATATTTTCACCTGGGATTCCAGTGTGGGGAGACTGGCGCCGATTGATGATGATGCGGCGGTGATTCCTGATAACCTGGAATTAGCGATTGCTGAACGGTTGCAGTTCAGTAAAAAAATATAGAGAGGGCCGGCGTAGTGCCGGTCTTTTTTTTAATTCAAAAGTTAAAATTCAAAATTCAAAAGTCAAAGTTCATTCACTATCGCCCATTCACGGCTTCATTCCCCCCAGTTCAAGAATCACTTTCCATTCTTCCTCTGTAACGGGCTGCACAGATAACCTGCTGATACGCAACAATGCCATTTCTTTCAGTCTTTTGTCAGCTTTCACCTGGTTCATGGTTACCGGTTTTTTTAATGGTTTAACTGCTTTCAATCTCACTGCCACCCAGGCCTCCTCTTCTGTGGTTGGATCCTGGAAAGCTTCCTTCGTTACTTTGGCGATGCCGGTAATTGCCAGGCCTTCATTGCTATGGTAAAAAAATACCTGGTCACCTTTTTTCATTGACCGTAAATGATTTCTCGCGGCATAATTACGGATACCATCCCAGGTGGTTTCTCCATCGCTGACGAGTTGGTCGAAACTATAAACAGAAGGTTCGGATTTAACAAGCCAGTACATAATGAGCGTTAGTTGATCGTGAAAGAATTTTTCCAAAGTTATCAATCCACGCCACAAAACTTACCGTAATTATTCCAACAACTTTTTAATTAACCATAATTCAAAAACCAGGAACATGAAAAAGATTTCATTGGCAGTATTACTGCTAGCATCCGTTTCTTTTGCCACTACAGCCCAGGCACAAGCCAAAAACGAAAAGACCGTTGAAGTAGGCGGCGCCCCCATGTATGCTTCAAAAAATATCGTGGACAATGCTGTGAATTCAAAGGATCATACCACGCTGGTGGCTGCTGTGAAAGCTGCAGGACTCGTTGAAACTTTGCAGGGCAAAGGACCTTTCACCGTTTTTGCCCCGGTTAACAGCGCTTTCGATAAGTTGCCTGAAGGAACCGTTGCCAGTCTCCTGGAACCTGAGAACAAAACTCTTCTTTCTTCAGTGCTTACTTATCATGTAGTAGCAGGAAAGCTTGATGCCAAAGAGATACAGAAATGGATGAAGAAAAATTCCGGAACAGCCGAACTGAAAACCGTGCAGGGAGGTAAACTATGGATCATGGAAAAAGACGGCAAGTGGTGGATCAGGGATGAAAAAGGAGGAATGGCCATGATCACCATCAGCGATGTGTACCAGAGCAATGGAGTGATTCATGTGGTGGATACGGTGTTGATGCCGGGTTAAGCCATTGGCCATTGGCTAATGGCCAATGGCTTTTTACCATCCACTCGTCAATACATCAGCAAGATGCATCGTTTTCAGAGAATATTTTTTCTGGTCAATGTAACCCTGTAAATGCATGAGGCAGGAAAGGTCAGTTGAAACTAAATATTCAGCGCCTGTAGCCAGCGCATTTTCCACTTTCTGTTCGGCCATGGCAATGGAGATTGGTTCGAATTTAACTGCGAAGGTGCCGCCGAAACCACAGCAGGTTTCCACATCGTTCAGTTCTGTAATTTCAAGACCTTTTACATTTTGTAATAAGATCCTTGGCTCGTTTTTAATACCGCACTCACGAAGACCTGCACATGAATCATGGTATGTTGCCTTGCCGGCAAGCACCGACCCAAATTCTGTGATACCGATTTTGTTCACCAGAAAATCTGACAGTTCAAAAATGTTCTGGCTGATCGCTTTCACTTCGTTATGAACGGATGAATTGTCGAACAGCTTACCATAATAATTTTTTACAAAACCCACACAGCTTGCACTTGGTGCCACAATCAGTTTATTCGGATCAAAATCCTTCAGGAATTTGGAGCACACTTCCCGGGCATCATCCCAGAAGCCGGCATTGAAGGCTGGCTGTCCGCAGCAGGTCTGGTTGGGATTATAACTGACTTCGCAACCTGCTTTCTCCAGCAGGCGGATCATATTAAATGCCGTTTGCGGGTAGAGCTGGTCTACAAAACAGGGAATAAAGATCTGGACCTTCATGCTTATTTTTTTCCTTCCTTCAATTGTTCGTTCAGGATCATCATTTTGATGGCGGTGAAAGCAGCTTCTTCACCTTTATGCCCATGCACACCCCCGATTCTTTCGCGTGCCTGGGTATCGTCGTTTACAGTAAGTACGCCAAAGATCACAGGTACTTCCATACTCAGGTTGAGTTCTGTTATGCCGGTGGTGACTGACTGGCACACATATTCAAAATGCGGGGTTCCTCCCCTGATCACACAGCCCAGCGCTATAAATGATGAAGGAGCATTATTGTGTGCCCAGTACTGCCTGATGGCGAAAGAGAGTTCAATAGCGCCAGGCACAGTAATGGTTTC
>JAEYUA010000299.1 GCA_023433755.1 Bacteroidota bacterium
AAAAGAAATGGTGAACTGTTTGTATGGAGCCGCGGCGAGGAGCTGATGACAGAAAAATTTCCAGAGTATCACAGCCTGAAGGATCTTCTGCCCGATGGATTGGTTCTCGATGGTGAAATCATTCCAAGTGTGGATGGTAAGCCTTTGCCTTTTGCCCTGCTGCAAACCAGGATCGGCAGAAAGAACGTTACCAAAAAACAATTGAATGAATCGCCGATCTCCTTTTTTGCTTATGACCTGCTTGAGTTTGATGGTGAAGACTGGAGACAAAAAACCTTGTCGGAGAGAAGAGCTCAGCTTGAAACCATCATCGCTTCCATCAATCATTCTTCACTGCTTCTCTCACCTGTGGTGGAATACCAAAGCTGGGAGGAACTGGCGGAACTGCGCAAGAATTCCAGGGAAATGGGCGCTGAAGGATTCATGCTTAAAAACAAAGCCTCCATTTACCAGGTAGGCAGGAAAAAAGGTGACTGGTGGAAATGGAAGATTGATCCGCTTACCATCGACGCGGTAATGATCTATGCGCAGAAAGGTGCGGGAAGAAGAAGCAATCTTTATACTGATTATACTTTCGCCGTGAGAGACGGAGAAAAACTGGTGGCTTTCACGAAAGCGTATTCAGGACTTACAGATAAGGAATTTGCACAGGTGGATTATTTTGTAAAAAGAAACGCGATTGAAAAATTCGGCCCGGTAAGAACGGTGAAACCTGAACTTGTATTCGAAATCGCTTTTGAAGGCATTGCTGCCTCCAACCGTCATAAATCGGGTGTGGCATTACGCTTCCCGAGAATCAGCCGTTGGAGAAAAGACAAGAAGCCGGAAGAGATCAACACGCTGGAAGATCTCAAAAACATGCTGGCTCAATACGGTAAATGATCAGGGCCAGCGGGGCATCAGTTCATGCACTACAGCCATCTCCTTCAATTCAAATACGCTGTTGACCCTAAGCTTTTGAAAGATCCTTGCTTTATAAGTACCAACAGTACTGGGCCTGATGTTCAGGTACTGTGATATGGAAGTAATGGTATTGCCGGTAAGCAGCATATTAACGATCTCGAACTCACGGTGCGATAATTCCTGGAAGGGATTATCTGACCAGGCACCCGGATCCCTTGCTATGAGGTCAATGAATTGCTGGCTCAGGTATTTTCTGCGGTTGAGGGCATTATCAAAAGCTTTTTTGATTTCTTCGTTCTTCGATTCTTTAGGGAGAAAACCGGAAGCGCCTGCTTTCAATACCCTTCGCGCATAGATTTTTTCCGGAAGCATAGAAAAAACCAGGATATAGGCCTGCGCGTGTTTAATGGAAATTAATTCGATCAGGTTGATGGAATCTGACTGACCCATCTGGAGGTCCATGATCACCAGGTCCACATGATTTTTCTTCAGTATGGCCAGGGCCTCATCGCCATTAGCAGCTTCGTGAAATTCCATTAAGTTGTCATACTCATACAACAGTGACCTGAGTCCTTTTCGGATGACCATGTGATCATCAACCAGTAAGATTTGTTTCATCGCCATAGAATATTGGTTTCGTAACAAAATCAAATTGTCGTTTTTTTTCTACAAGCCTGTACCCTCTTACACTACAAACACCAAACCACATGAGCCAATTCTTTAAAGGCAAAATCGTTAAAGCTAATCATCAAGAATTATCTCTTTAAATTTCAACTATTTACATATTATCGCATTTCAACAATTTTAGGTTCATTAACGACCTCATGCCTGATACGATTGTTGCAAGGCAAATTGTAAAAAGTCTTCATGAACCTGCCTTTGCAGCATTTGAGATATTTATTATTCGACTATTTACCAGGAGCCAGCCTGGTTCTGGAACCCATGCCTCCTTTTCGCATCATAGATGTGAACCAGGCTTACCTGGAAGCCACCGGCACTGATAGATCTATTATTGGCAAAGCCCTTTTTGATGTATTTCCTGACAATCCCCAGCTTCCCGACGCCACAGGAGTTCACAATCTGAACCATTCACTACATCAGGTAATACAAACAGGAATGAAACACCGCATGCAGGTGCAGCGATATGATACTCGCATGCCGCATAGCAATGAATTTGTAATGCGGTACTGGCGCCCGCTCAATATTCCTGTATTTGATGATGAGGGCAGGTTATCCTGCATCATTCATACAGTGGAGGATGTTACAGATCAGGTTGTATTGAAAGACTTCATGAAAAAGCGCGATGAAAATTCAGAACAACAGATCGTTGATGCGATTTCCATCACCCAGGAAACTGAAAGAATGTTGATCAGCCGCGATCTGCATGACAACATCAACCAGATCCTCATCACCTGCCGGATGTACCTCGACCGCGCCCTTGTTGACCCGCAGCCCCTGCCTCTTATCCAGTCGGGTTATGAACTGGTGGAGCAGGCCATCCGGGAGATTAAACATATTTCTTTCGATCTCTCAAAAAATGCTGTTGAAAATAATGACCTGGAAATGGCCGTTGACCAGCTTCTTTCCCAGGTGGCATCACTCGGAAAAATAAATACCCATAAAAATTTCAACATTCCCGTAAATCACAACATGGATCCTGCTTTCAAGGTGGCAGCCTTCAGGATCATCCAGGAAGCTGTTACCAATATCCTGAAGCATGCTGATGCCAGCACACTGGAAATAAGCTGTCATATCAGTGAGGATCATGTGGAACTTGTAATCAGGGACGATGGAAAAGGTTGCCAGCTTGATGTAATGAAACAGGGAATGGGCATCAGGAATATGAAAGCAAGAGTAGCCCAACTGAATGGAAGGTTTGAAATTGAATCAGCCCCTGATGAAGGATGCAAGATCATCATCAGGGCGCCTGTTTCCGTTAACGGCTGACAGCGGCAAGTGGCTTCCCGTTCATATCATAACAGATAGAAATGATTTCTCTTACCGTGGCCCTGATCTGGTTTAGTGTATTAGGCTTGGTAAAAAAAGCGCGGGCACCGAGTTCGAGACAGATGTTCCTGTCAAATTCATTGGAAGAAGTACTCAACATGATCACCGGGATGGCTTTATAGATCTCATGCTTTTTGAGGTTTTTCAACAATTCCGGACCGTCCATCACTGGCATCTTGATATCGCTTACAATGATACAGGGGATCGATGGTTTGTATTTGGAATTAAGGTGATTCAAAAGCTGGATCCCGTTATTAAATTCCACAAGCTTTACCTCCGCACCAATTTCTTCGAGGCAGTCCCGGAACATAGTACGGTCTTCCTCGTCATCTTCAGCATAGTATATAACGATAGGTTCATTGGACATAAATGGAAGGATGAGGGTGCAAACTACAAATTTGAAAAAGCCGAATGGAAAATGTAGTTGGTTTACTACATGGAGGTTTGCGCTTAACTTTTAAATTGCCTGCCGGTTTTTTCCAACAGGCATGCGTAATCGAAACAACCCGTTAGCTTGTGATCAGTTTCTACGTTTGGAATATGTTCCAGTTTAACCTTTCCTTTCCTACCCCCGGCTTCACCCGCTTTTTGAATATCAGGCTGATTTCTTCAATTTTAAGGTATGAAAAAACTGGCAGTGATATTCCTTGTACTGGGAGGCTGGCTCACAAGCTACAGTCTCAATGGTAGTGTTAATGGAGAACAGCCTGTTGCTATCCCCCCAAGCCCCCAAAGAATTGGTGACGCTGGCAAAGGATATGATTACCTGGTGACTGGCGATTATGTAAAGAGCGGGCTACCTTACAATGTTTTTTTATTCAGCACGGGCCTGGGGCAAAAAGATTTTCTTGACCGGGGTGGTATCAATAAAAATATTCCTCACCAGTACACTGCACTGAAAGCATCAAATGGCGAAGTGCTGGTAGCGCCCAACTGCCTGCAATGCCATGCCCAGGTATTTGATGATAAGCTGGTGATGGGTCTTGGTAATTCTTTGGCTGATTTTACAAAATCAGAGAGGCTGAACACTGCCAATATTGAATTGCTGGAAAACGTACTCAAACTAAATGCGCCCCAACAATACGAAGCTTCGGCTGATTTTATCAGGGCTACAAAAGCTATTACCGAACACCTGTACCCTGCAAGCAAAGGTGTTAACGTAGCAGACCGCCTTGCTGCTGTACTGGTAGCTCACCGAGACCCGATGAATTTCAAATGGCTGGAGCAGCCGGCGCTGGATATACCGGGTGAAGTCATTCCTACTGATACACCACCATGGTGGTTGTTGAAGAAAAAGAATGCAATGTTCTATAATGGTTTTGGAAGAGGTGATTTCGGAAGATTTTTGATGGCCAGCAACCTGCTCACGGTGAGTGATACTTCCGAATCGCGGAAGGTGAATGAACACATGCCGGATGTACTGGCCTATATATATTCCCTCCAACCGCCAGCCTTTCCTAAACCAGTGGACCAGGCAATGGTAAATGCCGGCAGGCAGATCTTTCAAACAACCTGCAGCGGTTGTCACGGAAGTTATGGTGATGTGGAAACCTATCCCAACCTGCTGATCCCTCAATCAATGATCGGCACCGATTCTTTTTTATATAAAAGCAATTATTCCAATCCGCAATTTGTGAACTGGTTCAATAAAAGCTGGTTCACGATGGGTAACAATCCTGCACGGCTTGAACCCTATGCAGGTTATATCGCACCACCCCTGGATGGCATCTGGATCAGCGCTCCATACCTGCATAACGGATCAGTGCCTGATCTCGAAGGCGTATTGAACAGCCAATCCCGACCAAAATTCTGGTCCCGTGATTTTGACAAGCCTGTATACAATTATGATATCCCCGGCTGGAAATATCAAATAGAAACCTCGGCGCACAATACTTCAGTTTACAATACCACGCTTCCCGGCTATGGAAATTATGGTCATTATTTTGGTGACCATCTTACAGTAGAGCAAAGGCGGGCGGTGATTGAGTATTTGAAGACACTGTAGGGAGTCGGAAGTTGGAAGTCGGTAGTCTGTAGTCGGTAGTCTGTAGTTCAAAGTTCAAAGTCAGTGAACTAAAGAATTTAATTGCTGTTATTACATATTACTTATTACAGCCATCACACAGAGCCCTCTGCGCAACCTCCTTTTCTCATCTTCTCTGCGGTAAAAGTTCTCAGTAGATAGGCAACCTTAATTTGAGTAAAAAAACATTTCAAGCAAAGACGCCAAATCGCAAAAAGATCATCCTGGAAATCCTATAATCCTTGCATCCTGATCCCTCTGCGCAACCTCCTTTCCTCATTTTCTCTGCGGTAAAAAATCAGCTAAAATCACGCAATTATCGGATATTGCGCCTGCTGTTTGACTTTTGACTTTTGACTTTTGACTTTTGACTTTTGACTTTTGACTTTTGACTTTTGACTTTTGACTTTTGACTTTTGACTTTTGACTTTTGACTTCCTTCATGCGCCTTGAAAACACCAAAGGATTTAAAATCATCAACACCTGGCTCCGGTCGAAAGGCCTGAAACCTTTCGAATACCAGAAAGAAACCTGGCAGCATATCATCAATAATAAAAGCGGGCTGGTAAATGCACCCACCGGTACCGGCAAAACCTTCTCCGTTTTCCTGGGCAGCCTTATTCATTTCATCAATGCCAACCCGGATCATTATACAACCAAAACAAAAAACGGGCTGCAGCTTATCTGGATCACACCACTCCGTGCCCTGGCGAAAGATATTGGAAGGGCCATGGAAGAAGTGATCACTGAACTGGGCATGCAATGGAAGGTAGGCATCCGCAATGGTGACACTTCCATGAGTGAAAGGCAAAAACAAAAACGCCTCATGCCTGAAGTGCTCATCATCACCCCGGAGAGCATGCACCTCCTGCTGGCACAAAAAAATTACCCCGAAGTTTTCAAAACACTTCAGCTCATCGCTGTTGATGAATGGCATGAACTCATTGGTGGAAAAAGAGGAGTGCAGGTAGAACTTGCCCTCAGCAGGATCATTGGTTTACGCTCTTCCGATCCAGGTGGCAGTTCCCCGCAGCTTAAAACTCGAAGCTCGCAGCTTTCCCTCTGGGGTATCAGCGCTACCATCGGCAACCTCGAACAGGCCAGGGATGTATTGCTCTATCCATTACAACTTACCGGGCATTCCCTTGAAGACGGTGTGATTGTAAGGGCGAAACTTCATAAAAAAATTGAAGTGGAATCCATCCTTCCGGATGAAATTGAAAAATATCCATGGGCAGGACATCTTGGGATCAAACTGGCCGATAAAATTCTGCCCATACTGGAACAAAGCAGGACCACACTCATCTTCATAAATACAAGAGGCATGAGTGAAATGTGGTACCAGACTCTTTTGCGAATAGCGCCAGAACTATCAGGCGCCATAGCCCTTCACCATGGAAGTATTGAAATGGAATTGCGCACCTGGGTGGAAGAAGCCTTGCATGAAGGCAAACTCAAAGCGGTGGTCTGCACCGCAAGCCTTGACCTGGGTGTAGATTTTCGTCCGGTTGAAACAGTCATACAGGTGGGATCACCCAAGGGTGTTGCCCGCTTCCTGCAACGTGCAGGCCGCAGCGGACATAGTCCGGATGCCGTAAGTAAAATTTATTTTCTTCCCACCCATTCCCTTGAACTGGTGGAAGCTGCCGCACTTAAGTCGGCAGTTGGTGAACAATTTATTGAAAGCCGTGAGCCTATGATGCTTTGTTATGATGTGCTCATCCAGTATCTCGGGACCCTCGCCGTTTCTGATGGCTTTCTTCCTGGCGTAATCTGGAAAGAAGTAAAGGCCACCCATTGTTTCGCAGAAATTACAGAACAGGAATGGAATGAAATGCTGTTCTTCCTTACTTCAGGTGGCACTGCGCTTCAGCAATATGATGATTACAAAAAAGTAGAAATAGAAGAAGGTATTTACAAGATCAAGAGCAGGAGGATGGCTATGCGTCACCGCCTGCACATCGGCACGATTGTAAGCGATGCCATGCTGAAAGTGAAATACATGGGTGGTGGTTATATCGGGATCATTGAAGAGTATTTTATTTCAAGGCTGGAACCCGGTGATGCTTTTACACTGGCAGGAAAACAACTTGAGCTGGTCATGATCAGGGATATGACGGTGATCGTAAAGAACAGCAAGGTCAAAAAATCAGTGGTACCAAGCTGGCTTGGTGGAAGATTGCCACTTTCAGCTTCTCTTGGTAAAGTATTAAGGCAGTCCTTTGATCTTGCTTCTTCCATGGTGGGCGGAGATACAAAAAATAAAAACTTTCCTGTTGAACTCAGCGCTTTGCGACCCCTGTTTACATTACAATCAAATTTATCACAGGTGCCCAAGGCTAATGAATTGCTGGTGGAACAGATTGAGACGAGGGACGGCTTTCATTTATTTGTATATCCTTTTGAAGGTCGGCTGGTACATGAAGCCATGGCAGCGGTTCTTGGTTACAGGATCAGCCGCATCACTCCTATCACCTTCTCCATTGCCATGAATGATTATGGATTCGAGTTGTTGAGCGACCAGCCCATACCGGTGGATGACAGCAATGTATATGAATTGTTTTCTGCTGATAACCTCATAGAGGACATCCAGCGAAGTGTGAATGCTACAGAAATGGCCAAACGCAAGTTCAGGGACATCGCGGTGATCGGGGGGTTGATCTTCCAGGGTTACCCGGGCGAACATAAAAAAGCAAGACATCTCCAGGCATCTGCAGGTTTATTATTCAACGTTTTCAACGAATATGATCCCGGCAATGTATTGATCCGCCAGGCTTTCCAGGAAGTGTTTGACCAGCAAATGGAAGAGGTAAGGCTCCGGGAAATGCTGCAGCGCATTCAACATTCAAGGATCGTGCTCACCTATCCGCAAAGGTTAACGCCTTTTTGTTTTCCCATTAAGGTGGATAGTATGAGGGAAAACCTGACCTCTGAAAAACTGGAGGACCGCGTGAGAAGAATGCAGGAGCAGTTGAATAAACTGGGACAATGATTTAAAATCCTGGTCCCACTCAATATTTAGTTAAGATCGTTGCTATCCACTCCCGCGAGTTCTGATCAGCTTAGATTTGCTGAAATTTTTTCAAGCTTTCCCCTTTCATTATGCAGCCTCCCATTTCTCATCTCATTTACGGTCAGCAACTCTGGCTCAGCGCACAGCGGGCCATTTACTGGGAGGCTGAAAAAGCACTGATCGTTTCTGACGTGCATTTTGGAAAAACCGGTCATTTTCGTAAATCCGGAATCGCAGTACCGCAGGCTGTATACAGGGAAGACCTGCAAAGACTGGTGGACTTGCTTCATTATTTTAAGGCCGAACAACTGATTGTGGTAGGTGATTTTTTTCACAGTCATGCGAATGTGGAACTGGAACTTTTCAGAAAATGGAGAACAGACTTCAGCGGCTTAAAAATCATTCTGGTGCGTGGTAATCATGATATCCTTTCGGCTGCCTGGTACAAGGCAGCAGCGATTGACCTGGTGGAAAATGATTACCGGGTGAGTCCCTTCCTTTTTACACATGATAAATGCGATAGCTATCCTGGTCTTTATACTTTCTGCGGACACATCCACCCGGGTGTAATGGTACACGGGCTTGGTAAACAATCACTCCGCTTTCCCTGTTTTTATTTTTCAGATGACCATTGCATTCTTCCCGCCTTCAGCAAATTCACGGGACAGGCGCTCATTGAACCTTCCGGTCCTGATAAGGTTTTTGCCATTGTTGACCAATCACTGATTGAAATGAAGGTTAGATCGTGATGCGGTTTGATAAATATACTATGGGTTTAATCCGACGTAGGGACATGCCATTGGCATGTCCCTAATGAATAACCGGAAAATATTTTGAGAGTTCCCCGTTAAACATTTTACCTCATTTTTTCCATACAAACATCCAGGCATTCCGCTGTGTTCACCGTATCAGACATGGCAGTTTAACTTGAAAACTTTTGATAATTGCGTAGAAAAATGAATATGCAATGCTTTGTTTGAAGGATAATTGTTGAACTAGTCACGATTTTTTATCGCTTAATAAGCGACCGAATAGTTTTGAGGAATTCCAAAATAATTGGAATGCTATGTATTCCAAAGGTCCCTTCGAATATTGCTTTACGAACCATTCGGAAATGCAATCTCACTCATAGGCTTATTAGAAAAATAATTTCGTTGTGGCGGACATGCCGTTGGCATGTGAGACCCAACAATCGGTCTAACTGGTAATTTTATTTTTTGCGTAGCTGGTTATAATCGAGAAAATAGATCACCCTCAATGTGATTTCATTGCCGTGAGAGATGGCAAAGCTTTGTCCGAGATTACGCGTGTATTCATTATAGATCATGCCATTCACACCAAAAGAATCTCCCAGCCAGTTTTTCCAGCCCAGGATGATGCGGCTGCCCAACCTGAAATCCCAGGTGAAGAAGGCGTCGAGGTTGAAGGCATTGTAATTTTCATTGGCATTGCTGATGAAGGCACGTGGAAGAAGATTTCCCTCATCATCCACATTATAAAAACTATTGTATACAACCTTGTTCCAGTAATGACGGCCCCTGAGCGTAAGATTGATACGAGGTGTGAAATTATAAACACCTGAAAGAATAGTCTGTGTTTCAGTAAAATTTCTAAAGCCGGCTATCGGGTCACCATTCAGTTCCCTACGAAATGCAAAACCCCGCTGGTTTTCTTCATATTGCCTGAACCAGTTCAGGCTTAAAGTAAAGCGGTCGCTAAAGCGGTAACGTAACCCGGCTGAAATAAGATTATAGGAGTTATCACTGGCATCACGCACGGAATAATTCAGATCTGTACTGAAGAAAAGCTTTTTGCGGCTATCTGTACTTCCTTCAAGGCCAAATGTTACTTCAGCAGGCTTTTGCAGAAATTTTCCTGGCGTGCGCAAGTCGAAATAATCATTTTGAACAGTAGGATAAGTGTTCACTGAAACTTTAGCGTCCCAGAAATTTTTGAACCACCAGAATGCCGATGCTTCCATAAATAATTCCGAGAAACGGTAAGGCATGTAGAGGTATTGGGAACTAAGGTCCAGCGAATACCGGTAGGTGATGAATTTATCCGTACTGGTTAGCTGGTTATAACTGATACCAGCGGTATAATTTACTTTGTTGGCCGACTGTATATAACCCAGGTCGTTGGGATCATAACTATTGGAGGTGATATTATTCCCGGCATAAAATTGCAGTTTGCCACTCACCTTTCCCACTTGCAAAGTGGTATTGAATCCATCATAAGGTTTCAGCATAAGCATACCATTACGGGAGATGGTATCCTTGTACAAATTGATCTCATTACCGTAATAAGGTGTGTAGCCAAAGATTTTGCTGTATCTAACGGTACCCCTTACATTATAATTATTATTGTTGGTAAACAACGCCCAGTCAAGCGCTGATACATTCGCATCGCGGTCACCACCCATGCGCACAACATTTGTATTGGTGAAAGTAACAGAGGAGCGGCCCTTGAGTGCCTGGTCAAGAACAATGATATTATAATTACTGAGCGGCTCCGTTTGTATGATGGTATCCATTTTGGTATTGACATTCCGCAGCCTGGCATTCATAATGGCTGTAACGGCGTTGAAAACACCGATGCCCAGTTTTTTCTTTGTGCGCCCGGAGAATTTGATACCATTGTACAACTGGGTCACAGAAGGATTGCGGACCAGTTCCAGGTCGGAACGGCTGTTCAATATTCCCTGCACATTATAATATCCTGAAGGAATATCCCCGATTCGTCTTGAATAGAATAATCCTGATTTATTGAACAATTCAGTTCCCTCAGTAAAAAAAGGCCTGTTCTCCTGGAACTGTACTTCAAATGGAGAAAGATTATTGATTACATTATCTGAGATCACCTGCCCGAAATCAGGAATCAGGGTAGCATCGAGTGTGAAACTTTCATTAAAGCCATACTTTACATCCATTCCTCCATTGCGGAGCCACTGGGTATGAACCGGACTTCTGCCAGGATTGACTCTTACACCACCAGAGAGGTATGGCGAAAAACTTAAGCGCAGCGGGGGCGTGATATCTTTCAGGTCATTCAACTTTCCAAACTGGTTGGCAAATCCATTCACATTAGGATTTACAGGGTTCCAGTAAGAACTTTCATTATTACGCCTGGTAAAACGGAGAAACTGTAAACCCCACGTCTGCAGTTCTTTTTTAGCAAACCGCAGTGAAATATAAGGTATGCGCATTTCCACGCTCCACCCATCATCTCTCAACTTTACCTGGCTTTGCCAGACTGCATCCCAGGTACGATCGCCAAAACCACCACCAAATAACCCACCATTACCTCCAAGCCTGGCATCCGTTTGCACATTGGCTGTGGTCACCAGGAACTGGAAACCATTCTGCTGGTCATTGTATGTATCAAAAAAAACAGAGAAATAATCTACGTCCTGCCGGTCTTCGCCGTCACGTGAAGTAATCTGTTTCCTGATAACGGCCGGATCATCGTAGAGATAAGCCCCCACATACACCGCATCATTATCATAAAGGATCCTGATATCGGTACGGGTGGTAGCTGGTAACCCAAAATTGGGAATATTCTGAACCAGGTCTGTAACCAGTGGAGCCTCCAACCATGCGGGATCATCCAAAATACCGTCAATACGGATGGGAAGCGTGGTTTTAACCGCGGGTATAGTCTTGGGCTGACTGTAGCCAAATAGCTGCAAACAACACAGGGTAGCAATAATCAGCATTCTCAACATGCGGGAAACCTTTGGCAGGCTGTAAATATAAAGGGAAAATGGCTGATAGACAGGAGAACAAAGTTGAAACTTCTAAGCAGGCAGTTCAAAGTTGAAAGTTCAAAGTCAGGAGCCTGTGAGAATGGGGAGAATATAAGTCTGTAGTCTGTAGTCGGGAGTCGGAAGTCGGCTTGCCAGCCGTAGTTTTAACGAAAGCTGGCTTGTCAACCGTAGGTTTAGCGAAGGCTGGCTTGTCAGCCGTCCGCGTGCGCAGACATTGTCAGCCGTAGCTAAAGCGAAGGCTGATAGTCAGCAAACTCATAAATCCAAATCATTTCTAATCAGGCGATTTTGTTTGTATGCGGTTTCTTGCAAATTCAATTGCGGTGTTTGCGGCTTTATCGAAACCGGAAATTATCAGTTCATTCTTTTTTTGAGCGTGGTTACCTGCTGCTGCAGATTATTTACAAGGCTGGCCAACTGGTTTACATCCCAGCGCTGCTGGGTATTCGCCTTGGAAAGGATCATCTGCGCCTGCCATACTTCCAGTATATCTTCTGCATTTACCTGGTAGGGCTGGTAAGTGGGATTATCACTCACCAAAGTGAGCTTGTTCTTCTGGCGGTTGTTTTTCATGATCCTTTTATAAACAATACCATCAGCTTTTGAAACCACGATGTAAGTCTGGTTCGTTTTAACATCATCAAGGTTCTGCACACGCTCTCCTACAATAACGGAACCACTGGGCGTCGGCATCATGGAATCACCCATAATCTCAAAGGCCCGGTAGTCTCCACCTGTGAGCATGGGCAGGGTGAAAGTATTAAGTTCATCAATGAATTCAGGATCGGCATAACCGGTCAGGTAACCGGCAGCAGCTTTTACCGGCACAAATGGAATATCAGTGCGCCCACCAGCCATTTTCTGCGCACGGCGGCGTGCGATATAGTTGGTTTTATTATCGCTAACATCCTTGCGCAACAGGTCATCCAGGGTTAGTTTGAACATATCCGCAACAATCTCAAGGATGTCGATCCGTGGATCAGCCCTCTCTTCCTCGTAGGCGCCGAGGAGTGATCTTTTGATGCGGAGCTTCTGTGCAAACTCTTCCTGGGTCCAGCCCCGGAGCTTTCTCAGGTACTTCAGATTTTTGTTGGCAATGGACATACACTAATTTATTTAGCTGCAAAATACTAATTTATTTAGATAACAGCCAATATGCGATTTTGGTTTATGATAAAAAAGTTCAATTTTGTGACAAGAAAAACCGAATGAATGGCAGATAAGAAGGTACCTGTGATCCTGATCACCAACGACGATGGCATCACCGCACCCGGAAT
>JAEYUA010000185.1 GCA_023433755.1 Bacteroidota bacterium
ACGCTGATGGGAAAATATTATTCTGAAAGAGGCAACCGCAGCGTGGTAAACTACCGCGATATCAGCAAACATGTAATTGACGCTTTGGTTGCCACGGAAGATGAACGTTTCTACGACCACTCCGGCATTGATTTCAAAAGAACCCTGAGTGCCATCGTTTTTATGGGAAGCCGCGGTGGTGGTTCAACTATCACCCAGCAGTTGGCCCTGAACCTTTTTAATGGAGAACGTGCCAGTAACCCTGTAGTTAGGGGCATACAGAAATTGAAAGAGTATGTAATATCCATAAGGCTCGAAAGGAATTTTACCAAAGAGGAGATCATTGCGCTCTATCTCAATGCGGTGCCATTTGGTGATAATGTGTATGGTATCCGGAATGCATCCCGCACATTTTTTTCAAAAGAACCTGACCGCCTTACTGTTGAAGAAGCAGCGGTGCTGGTGGGCATGCTGAAAGGCAACTCCATCTACAATCCCCGTACGCATGCCAAGCAATCGAAGGACCGGCGCAATGTGGTGCTCGGACAAATGGAAAAGAACGGCTATATCACAGCCGCGCAGTTTGAAAAGATGAAACCAATGCCCATCGCCCTTAAATACAGGAAGATGGATGAAAACAACGGTTACGCGCCTTATTTCCGTGAAGAAGTACTGAAGGATGAAGTGAGAGCAGCTCTCAAAAATCTTGAAAAATCTGACGGTGAATCTTATGATATATACAAGGATGGACTGAAGATCTATACTACCATCAATCCCAAGATGCAGCAATATGCTGAAATAGCGATGGCCCAGCAGATGCCGAATCTTCAGAAAACCCTGAATAACCAGCGGAATATTAAAACGGGAAGCGTTTGGAAAGCACACCAGAACGTACTGGATGCAGCTATGAAGAACAGTGATCGCTGGCGTAACCTGAAAGACGAAGGATTGACTGAAGAAGAGATCAAAAAAACATTTTCCACCAAAGTGCGCATGAAGATCTTTGCCTGGAATGCCAAGAGGGAAACCGATACGGTGATGACACCGATGGATTCCATCAAGTATCACAGGCAGATGATACAGTCGGCCTTCATGGTGATGGATCCTACTACCGGTGAAGTGCGCGCCTGGGTGGGCGGCATTGATTATAAAACCTACAAATTCGACCATGCCAAACTTGGTGTAAAAAGACAGGTAGGTTCTTCCATAAAGCCGCTGTTATATGCGAAAGCCATTAATGACCGTGTATTCCAGCCTACCGATATGGTACAGGATGTACAGCAAAGTTTTGGAAAAGGACAACTGGTGCCTGCCACAACAAAAACCTGCAAGGGAAATACCATCTCCATGGCATCTGCGCTTGCCTGGTCCAAGAACTGCGCAACAGCTTATATCATGAAGGAAGTAGGTACTGAAAATTTTGTCCGCTTCCTGGAACAGGATCTTAGCATTCCATCCGACATACCGCAATATCCTTCGATTTGCCTGGGTTCCTGCGATCTTTCACTTTACGAGATGATGTGGGCCTACACCATTTTCCCGGGCCGTGGTGTTTCAACCAAACCCACATTTATCAGCCGCATAGAAGACCGTAACGGCAATGTGATCTACCGCCCGGATTTCAGCAAATTCCAAAAGGTAGCTATCAGTGAAGCCACCGCTTACAAAACCTACAAGATGATGGAGGGAGTGGTTACAGTTGGCACTGCCAAAAACCTGATGCAGAATCTTGGTGCTTCTGAAATGGGTGGAAAGACGGGTACGACCAACGATAACGCCGATGCCTGGTTTATGGGTTATACACCACAACTGCTCGCAGGAGTATGGATCGGAAGCGACGACCGCTTTATCAGCATCGAAAGTGCTCAGGGTTTTGGCGGTGCCGCAGCCCGGCCTATATGGGAAGCGTTTTTCAAAAAAGTATATGCTGACAAATCCCTTGGAATAGATAAAAAGGCCACCTTCATTAAACCGGTAGATATGGAAGATGAAACCTATTCCGCCGACAGTTTCTGGTACGACCAGGAAGGCATGGATGAAAACATGGATGATGGAATGGGCGCGGATGATTATGGTGTGATTGATACAACTACCTATATACCGCCTGAATCACAAATTCCCATTGACGAGGATGCGCCTAAAAAAGATAACAAACCTAAAAAGGACACTGCTGGCAAAACACCCAAAATAGGTGAAGCCAACAAGGCAGAAGACAAGAAAAAAAAGGGGATCTTCCGGAGGATCTTTGATAAAAAGGATAATAAACCCGAAAATGATTATTGACCATCCGGCTTTTTGAAACCCTCCCCCCGGAGGGTTTCTGCTTTATTCAAACCTCCCTAACTGGTAATTACTGAACCGGTAACTGGCGGTTTCAATTGCTCCTTCGGAAAGGCTGTGCCAGGGATCCCTGCCTTCACTTTTGTGATTTCTTAAAACATAAATGGATTGGGCGGGTGTATATCCTTCCGCGAGCCTGAAGACTTTTTTACCCTCAGCATCAGTTGCTGCATCAATGATGATGAAACAATGTCCCGGGCTGCCCGGATAGATCACTACCGTTCCAACAGAAAATCCGTGAGCTTTTTTCAACTCCTTTGCCAGGGAAATGGTGCCGGCATAAGTATAAACTATATCGAGGTACTGTCGTAATGAAGCATGGGTTTTCTGTACAGGTTCACGGTTTATAAACACTACCTGGCTGCCTCTTGGTACCGGTCTTTTTCCTTTGCAATAATCATCAAAAGAATATAACAGGCCATTGGTGAAATGAAAGGCTATCTCCGAAAAACGTTTTTGCCCGAAAAGGTATTCAGCGCGGAGCCGCATGATGGCATCAGCGCATTGCTGCAAGTCTTTTTTACCCACATCAAAGGGAATCACCCCTGCCTGCTTATGCTGGTCATCCACAGGCCTTCCCCGGTAATCCACCACTACGGAATCCACCACGGGCAGGTGCTGAAGAAAATATTCCCAGCTATCTTTTTCAAAAATTTCCGGAACAGGATCAGAATTTCCTGCATCCATTTCAAGGGAGGCGTTTGGCATTGATAGTATGGAAGGCTGGCCACATTGCAGCAGGCAGGTGCAAAGGGCAATGGAGATCATTCTCATGCAGGACTTTACGGTGAGATGCCCGGAGCACCGGTTTCCACAAAGCGCTAAGATTATTTTTACCGTTTATTCATGCCAGTTAGAAAGATGGGGCGGGCATGCAACTGCGGCATGACATTTTCAGTAATTCACAAAAATCAGCTTATGTCAAACGATCGCAATAAAGACCAGGCAAAACAAAACCCGGAAAATAATCCATCCAAAGCCATGGATAGCAAAAAAGAAGTGGAACAGTCAAAGGATCCCCGGACTGACCAGGACTTTCCCGGCTACCCCCACTATCCTGCACGTGAGGATATCATGGACCAGCGTACGGGTACGCACAAGGTGAATGTGGATGTGGAAAATCTTCCCAGCGGCAGGAACGCCACCGGCGTAAACCAGCGGTTCGTAAAACCCGGGGAGCAGCCTGGCGAAAATGCACCAGGAAACACAGATAATGATGATGAGCTGGGTTTGCAAATGGGAACAGATGCAGATGTGGATGAAGACGACCTGGAGATACTGAATGCGACAAATGCAGAGATCGGCACTCCGCAGAACGTTTCGAATGAAGACCTGAATACTGACCTAGATGTTCCCGGCAGCGAACTGGATGATGAGAATGAAAGTATAGGGGAAGAGGACGAGGAAAATAATTATTACAGCCTGGGAGGCGACCGGCACGAATCACAGGAGGAGGATCCTTATTCGGGTCCTGTGAGGGAATCCTGATATGAAAAGAATAAGCGCATTTTTATTATTGATGGCTGCCTGGTTCACCTGGGGTTGCGATCCTATGCGAAGGATCAATATGAAGAACCGCACGGATGAAAAAGCGGAGATCATCTGGCATATTATGGAGGACAGTATTTTGAGCAGTCCTTTATACATAAGCAATTCACAAAAAGTAAAATTTGAATTGTTGCCCGGAGGCCGGTCGCGTGATATTAAAATGTCATTCGGCATGGGTAACTGGTCGCCCCGCTATCTTAAATCAGTGATCGACGATCTTGATTCAGTGGAGATCAGGTGGAACAACAAGTACGCGGTACTTAGGTCGCACGAAGAAATGTATGAGTATCTTTCTGCGCGTAGGCGCACGCCTGATAAAAGTAAGATCCAGATCGTTTTCAAAAAAGACTGACGTGTTACGCCCCCGGCGATTCATCATTTTCAATTAACTTTAAATGGTATCAGATTTACGAACTAACCTGGCCGTTCTGAAAAGTACGGAAGTGTAAACCGATTGTTTTAGTGGAAACCAGATCAAAAACCACCCCCCTCCTTTCCGACCTCAAACACCTGCCTGCTTTTGCAGCTTATATTCTTGGGCATCGCCTGCATGATTATATAGTTAAACTCCTGGAAAGTTCCAGGCTGTTTAATCTTCCTTTGTTGAAATATATATCGCACCTGGATGAACAGGAACTCCTTGAACTCGGAAAAACAACTTCAATCGAACTTCTTGAATTTCTTGCTGCAAATAAAGCCCAGGAACAAATTGAGCATAGCGTAAGGTCCTGGATGGCCAACCAGCTACCTGTAGTGGGCAGGATGGAGATCACCGCAGAAGATATCAACCTGCTAACCTATATCAGGAAGAAAGTCTTTCTTGACCTGGCACCGGAATATTCAAGAGATATGGAGCAGTTACTTGAACTGGTGAAGGAGATTGACCTGTTCCACATGTATTCCGAAATGGCATCCACCAATGCCTACATCAATTTATTGAAAGAAAATATTGATGAAAAAACGCACATGGTGGAAAAAGTGAATGCCACCATTCCCGGTGCCGTTTATGTTTTTGACGTAACGGAAAAAAAAGGAATCTATTCAAATGATAAACTCCGTGAGGTAATTGGTTACTCACAGGAGCAACTGAATGGTTCCGGTGATGTGCTGCAGCACCTGGTTCATCCTGCAGACAGGGAAGCCATGAGAGAAAGCCAGCAGGAAGTACTGAAGGCTCCTGATGGCGCCATCATAACCTATAAATACCGCTTCCAGATGCCTGACGGCAGTTTTACCTGGCTGCGTAATTATGAATCAGTCTTCAAACGAAACGAAGATGGCAGCGTTCGCGAAAAGATCGGCATCACACTCAATATAGATAAGGAGCAGACCATTGAGGCTGAACTGGTGGAAAGCGAAAAAAGATACAGGGAAGCCGAAGCGCTTACCCATATCGGTAATTATATCTGGGATCCTTCCACCAACCTGGTTAAATGGTCCGATGAACTTTACCGCATTCATGATCTCGAGCCTTCAGGCTCCAGGCTTGATTTTGATTTCATCAGGAAATTCAACCATCCTGAAGATGTTCAAAATACTATGGATGTGTTGAACAAGGCCATCACCACAAAATCTGCATTTGATTTTTATTACCGCATCATTACATCAAAAGGACAGGAAAAGGTTTTACATGCAAGGGGTAACATGCGGCTGGATGAAAATGGAGAAATCCATGTTATTATGGGGACCTGCCAGGATGTGACAGAAAAACAAAACCTGATCAGAAGTTTAAGCGAAAAAG
>JAEYUA010000103.1 GCA_023433755.1 Bacteroidota bacterium
GATTACACCTTAGAATTATTGAGAAGTGATGGAAAGCTGATACGGGATCGTAATTATAAACATCAAAAGGGGGTCAATTCGATTCAAGAAAGCACCAGCGGGTTGGTGTCTGGCAGTTATTATATCAGTTTTACAGAAAAGAAAACAGGCAAGGTAATTACCGAAAAATTCATAGTTCAATAAACCACTTCTTTATTTTTTAAAACCCGGGTGAAACTGCTGCAGGGTTTTTCTCAAAAACTCACGGTCTAGATGGGTATAGATCTCCGTGGTGGTGATACTTTCATGTCCCAGCATTTCCTGCACTGCTCGTAAGTCAGCACCCCCTTCCACCAGGTGCGTAGCAAAGGAGTGGCGGAAGGTATGCGGTGAGATATTTTTATTGATCTCCGCCTTGGCTGCGAGGTCTTTGATGATGAGAAAGATCATTACTCTCGTCAGCCTATTACCCCTGCGGTTCAGGAATACGATATCCTCTTCACCTTTTTGTATCGTCTGCTGGTTTCTCACCGTCTTCCGGTAGATCTCAATATATTTTATAGCGGTCCTTCCAACAGGCACCAGTCTTTCCTTATTTCCTTTGCCTATTACGCGGATGAAACCGATCTCCGGGAATAATTGTGAGAGCCTCAGGTTCACAAGTTCTGTTACCCTGAGCCCGCAACTGTACATCGTTTCCAGGATGGCTTTATTTCTTGTTCCTTCCGGTGTGCTGAGGTTTATGATGCTGATCATTTTTTCGATCTCTTCAAAACTCAGCACATCAGGCAATGATCTTTTCAGTTTGGGTGCTTCCAGCAAAGTGGTGGGATCTGTTTTGGTGATATCCTCCATCAGGCAGTACTTATAAAAAGTGCGGATACCCGAAATGATCCTGGCCTGGGAAGAAGCGGTCATGCCCAGTTCAGCTACCCATTGCACAAATTTCTGCAGGTCTTTCAGCTCTAGTTGCGCGGGATTCTTTTTGAGTCCGGATGCCTGAAGAAAAGCGGTCAGTTTTTCCAGGTCGGTTAGATAGGCAGTGATGGAATGTTCGGAAAGTGAACGTTCCAGTTGCAGATAAGCCCTGAATCCTTTTTTATAGGGTTCCCACATGCAGCGAAGATGAATAAAAGGAAGGAATTATTTTTCAAAGTGATTTTACCGGTGAATTCACCGCAGAGACCAGCCTTCGCTAACGCTCCAGCCTACGCTTAAGCTACGGCAGACAATGTCAGCGGCACGCGGACGGCTGACGAAGAAGAACTCCAAGGAAATGGATTTTGTGGAACTCAAGAATCTGATGAAAATACTTACCGCCCTTACCGCCTTACCGGCTATGTATTTCTCCCTGATCCAAAAATCCATTAATCGCGGTTCAGATATTATTTCTATTTTTCCGGCCATGTCGCACTATCGCCGCAAATTCGAACAGAACGTAACCATTCACCGTTCCAGGCTCAGACGCTTTCTTACTAAAGTTGAAAACAATCCTCCACGACAGCTCGACCAGATTGCCTTCCAAATTAACCAGGAGGTTTGGAGTGAAGTGGACTGTCTTGCCTGTTCCAATTGCTGCCGCAAGATGAGTCCTACCTACAATACAAAGGACATCATCAGGATCTCGGCGCACCTGGGGATGTCGCCGCGGCAGTTCAAAGAAAAATGGTTGTATAAGGATAGTGATGGCGACTGGCAAAACCGGGTCAAACCCTGCCAGTTCCTGGACAGGAAAACGAATATGTGTTCCATTTATGAAGTGCGGCCAGCCGACTGCGCGGGCTTTCCTCACCTGGCGAAAAAGAAAATGACCGATTATATGCATGTGCATAAGCAGAATGTGCAGTACTGCCCGGCTACTTTCAGGATGGTGGAGAAGTTGATGGAGGTGGTGTGAGAGGGAGGGCTGATGGCTTTTAGTCTTTGGCCATTGGCGAGAGGTTCACAGAATAGAGTTTTTTTCACCGCAGAGAACCAGCCTTCGCTAAAGCTTGCGCCTCCGCTATAGCTTCAGCGCACGCGGACGGCTGGCGAAGGGAAAAAGAGATTGCGCAGAGAATATAATTCATGTTCGATAAGTTCTCCGACTACCAACTACCAACTACCAACTACCGACTACCGACTTCTGACTTTTGACTTTTGACTTTCACAAATACACATCCTCAATAAAAAAATACTCCGTCTCAAACTTCGGATGCATGGTGATGGAAAGAATATCCAAATGAAAATTTTTGTATTCAGGGTGTTGATAGAGGTATTCATCCACACCCTTTAAAAGATCCCTGATCTTCTTGGGTTTTACATTGTCTTCCGGCTGACCATATAAATACGATGATCTTGTTTTTACTTCAATAAAATGCGGCAGGCCATCCTTGAAGGCAATAATATCAATTTCGTATTTGGAAAAGCGCCAGTTCTTTTGCAGGATTTTGAATCCTTTTTTAACCAGCCATGCCTCCGCAAGCAATTCACCTTCCTTCCCGAGATCGTTATGTTCCGCCATGATTATCTTTAAAGCAAAATATTGATTGATGGATCAAAACGGAGGGGTTTTTTCCCTGAAAGGCGTGGTGCAAAATTATTCCTGGGGCGGATTTGAATTCATATCTTCTTTACTGGGCATTCCAGGGGGCCTGGGGGCAGAATACTGGATGGGTGCTCATCCAAATTTTCCTTCCGTGGTGGGAGAAAAAGAAATACCCCTCAACCAGCTCATTGAAGCTGACAAGGATCAATACCTTGGTACGGCAAAAGATTTCGGCGCCCTTCCTTTTCTTCTCAAAATACTGGATGTACGCCAGATGTTATCCATACAGGTGCATCCGGACAAAGCATCAGCCATCAGAGGTTTTGAAGAAGAAGAGCTGAAAGGGATTCCCGTAAATGCACCGCATCGGAATTACAAGGACCGGAACCACAAGCCGGAGCTGATGGTTGCCCTGGGTGATTTTTATTTGTTGCATGGTTTCAAGGAAAAAACTGCCCTGAGGAAAACTTTGCAAACAATTCCGGAATTTGAATGGCTGCTGCCCCTTTTTGGAGAGGGTGATTACAGGAAATTGTATGAAACCGTGATGCAGTTGCCGCAGGAGAAAGTGAATGAAAATTTGCAGCCATTAATACAAAGGATCGTTCCTGCTTACGAAAACAGGGAATTATTAAAATCATCGGCGGATTTCTGGGCAGCCCGTGCTTTCAGGGATTTCTGCAAGAGCGGCCAGTATGATCGCGGCATTTACTCGATATATTTTTTCAACCTTTTGCACCTGCAAAAAGGGGAGGGTATCTACCAGCAGGCAGGTCTGCCACATGCCTATCTGGAAGGGCAGAACGTGGAAGTGATGGCCAATTCAGACAATGTGCTGAGGGCAGGATTGACGGATAAACATATTGACATCAAAGAACTCATGAAACATGTAAGGTTTGAAGAAACCATTCCGGCGATCATTCATCCGCAGGGCGCACATACAGTTTATTATTCGCCGGCAAAGGAATTTGAACTTCATCATTACGAGATAGAGAAAGGATCAAGGGAGTTTAGGTCAGATTCCCCGGAAATTCTGTTCAACCTGGAAGGTGATACAGAAATCAGCCAGGGCAATCAGAAAATGCAGCTACACCCGGGCAGTGCGCTGTATATATTACCCGGAATTTTTTACCAACTGGCCACCAGGGCCGGTTCCAGCATCTACAGGGTGGT
>JAEYUA010000123.1 GCA_023433755.1 Bacteroidota bacterium
GAATAGCAGCTCGCATTGAAGTTTTGTATATCATGAAGATTAATAGTTGTAGGAGTTTAAGTAGCTATGTTAGTTTTCTTTGCTTATTGTATTTGCATATAAAAATAGTATCACTGCTAATTTATCAAACATTATATAGCGAATCTTTCTCTAGTTATACACTTTTACGGTGCTTACGTTTAATATTTATCTTTCTTTTTGTAATACCAAATAGCTATGAATATCCCAGGAACTACAATAGCTAAAAATAAGATCGTGAATTGGAGAAAGATTGTTCCTAATGATGTTTCGTATATGTTCTTCGTTACATAAATCCTAGAATATAATGTCCGCGAAACAGCTATAAAAAGGGCTAGCATTATAACGAAGATGTAGCCATTTCTCATTCAATAAAATTTCGGATTAGGTTTTCTATTTTAATTGTCAAAAGTGTATTTATTTCACCTCCTTCGAATAAGCCTCAAGCCTTGATTTCTCATTTGCTGTCAGGCTTGAATACCCACGCCGGCTGATCTTATCAAGGATGCGGTCTACTTCTTTCTGCATCTCCGCCTTAGTGGCATTGTAACGTTGGTCGATTGTGAGTTTTTCTTTGGGCGTGTCAAATACATTCCGGCTGCCCAGGAACAGGTGAGGTTTTTTCGCGAGCAGGTAAATCAATATTAAGCAAGGGATTGTTACAACTAAAATAGGAAGCAAATTGTTTTGCAGAGAAGATGGCTGCATGGCTATGGCCAGTAACATGCCTGCCAGCGCGCCTCCCAGGTGTGCATCATGGCCTATATCATCAAACCGGGCCCTGAGTGCAAATATAGAAATGCCCACAAACAATAGACCATAGACCCAGGCAGGGATGGAAAATGGAAAGGGAAAAATGCCAATACTCATTCCTGGAAAAATAGCAATGGCGGCAAAGATCACGGCACATACGGCTCCGGAAGCGCCTGCGGAGCGATAATAGTGATGTTTGTGTATAAGAAGCGATAAAAGGTTGCCGGCTACAGCTCCAGAAAAATAGATCAGCAGGTATTGCAGTGGACCCAGGTAAAGTTCTACCGCTTCACTGAAGGCATACAGGGAAAACATGTTGAAGAGCAGGTGCATCCAGCCGGTATGCAGGAGGGCAGAACTAAGCAGCCGGTAATATTGTTTTTCAACCAGCACTTTTTCAACGCTGAAAATATACTTCTCATAAAATGCCTTGTTCCTGAATCCTTGCCAGGAAAAAAGAACGGTGGCGATGATGAGAAAAAAGCTCAGGATGCCCATGTCACTAATTTAAAGAAAACTGTTTTGTAGTTAAACATGAGCTGTAATATTTAACAGCCCATTCCTTTACATAATCTCTTTAATTGCAATGAGGGTAGTTAACCGCCAAGAACGCGAAGAACGCAAAGGTAACGCAAAGAATTTTCGGACTATCCTTTGCGTTTCTTCTTTGCGCACTTTGCGTTCTTCGCGGTTAAATGTATTCCAAAACACTACTGTATCACAGCATTGATCTTTTCCCATAATTCATTATCAAAACCGGAAAGCGCGAAATTAGGATTGGCAGGATTGGATGCATTACCCATTCTTACAATCACCATTTTTTTGGAAGGGATCACATAGATACGCTGATCTTCTGCACCCATAGCCGCATACATATCGGCAGGCGCATTCGGTACCAGCATGCCAGGGAAAACGGTCTGTCCGCCCGGCAGCATATAATTTGATTTGCCATTGAGCCACCAGAGGTAACCATAAGAAGGATTAAGGGCCTGTGAGCTTGAAACACTTTCCGTAAAAAATGATTCACTCAGTACCTGCTCATTATTCCATTTACCCTTATTCAGGGCAAGCAATCCAAACCGGGCCATGCTCCGGGTATTGCTATGATAGACCTTGAAGATGATTCCGTTATTCCAGGATCCTTCCATCCCGATCCTGCTTTTCAGCTTGTTATTGAAATGGGTCTCAAAATTCAGCCCGGAAGCGGCTTCCACCACGTCCATCAGTTTCTGAAAAACATTGTGATACGACCATCGCGTTCCAGCATCGGCCAGGTAGGTGAGGTTGGACCTGATCACCAGTTCACTGGCATCATTGATTCCCGAGGTCATTGTGAGCAGGTGTTTGATCTGAATAAGATTTTCTTTATCAGCAGGCTCACTGGTCCAGCCCACGCCCAGGTGGTCAGATACTTTGTCATTAACCTGCAGCAGCCCTTCCTGTTGCGCAAGTCCTGTAGTGGCCGTTACCAGTGTTTTCCCTGCACTGTTCCATGGCCAGGACGCACCCGCAGAATGACCATCGAAATAATTTTCCATGGCGATCTTTCCATTCACCAGTATCATGAATGATTTGGTGTTTTTCTGTTGCAGGTAATTGAGCAGGGGTTGAATGTTCTGATGTTTCCATCCAAGTGCTGCATGAGAAACGGTTGACCATTCATTACCCTGGGGCGGAAAATACATGGAATCATTCGCCTCTGGTTGGGGGTGCTTTTTGCAGCCGGCCATCACTACTATTATTATGGATAAGGCCAGGAAAGGTTTCATCAGGTTTTTCATTTGGAATTGTTTTACCCGGAAAGGTTTAAACGTTGGAATGGTTCACTTAAAATAATCCGGGCATTTTTGTCTAAAGTATAGCATCAGCTTTTAAAATGAAAGAACCCTATCAACATGCTGAACCCTGGGCTATAAAGAATCTCTTGAGAACTGGATGCAGTTTATTTCTGAGGTAAGTGAAGTGGACCGGTAAAATTGTATAGCTCCCTGGTCGTCTGCTTCCGCCTGGACGAAGATCTCATGAAGACCTTTGTCTTTGCCAAGCTGTACGAGAGATTCGATCAGCTTCTTGCCTACGCCTTTTCTTTGCCATGAGGGTAGTACGCCCACATCATAGATATAGGCCGTATTTTTTTCGCTGTAGTACGAGGGGAGAATGTATACAGTGAGTCCGCCGATGACGTCCTGGTTATGGGAAGCAATGATGCAGAAAAAGTCTGGCCGGTTTAGCAAACTTTCAAGGTATTGCCCGCGTGGAAATGCCGGGCCCTCCCTGTCAAAAACAGTTGCGAAGATGCCGAGAAGGGATTTGAATTGCTCATGGTCACCCGGCCTCAGTATTGCAATGCTGTATTCCATACTGGGCCAAAATTTATCCTGCTAATTTTTTTCTTGCACCGATATTTTTGATAGGGATGGAGGTCAGAATGGTAGTCCCTTCTCCCGGTGCAGCAATAATTTTTGTAGTCCCGCCCATTTCTTCAGCCCTCTTTTTCATATTGCTTAAGCCATTGCCTTTACCGGAAGACGGATCGAAGCCTTTGCCATTATCGGTTACATTTAATTCAATATTCTCATGAACCTGTTTCAGGCTTACAGAAATTTTAGTAGGACAGGCATACTTCAAGGCATTGTTCACTGCTTCCTTGAAGACCAGGTATAGCGCTCTTTTCTGGTACATCGACAAACGTGAAGTACCCAGGTCACTTACTTCGATCTGTCCCTGGATTCCTTTACTGTTACACAGGGCGTATAGAAAATTTTCCATCCTTTCCTGGAGGTGCAGCGCGTCCTGGTCGTTTGATTTGATCATCCATACAATATCACCCATTTTGTCCATGGTTTCCCTGGAATAATCTGCCACCTTGCCCAGCATTTCTTTTTGGGGTGCAGACATGGTATCCCATCCTGTTGCGATCTCGCTGAGCATATGAATACTGCTGATGGAACTGCCCACTTCATCGTGCAGGTCGGCTGCAATGGACTGCCTGAGTTTCATTTCCTTGATGCGCTGCTGCAACTGGTTCCTGTTCACGAGCAGCAGGATGCCGATCACTGCCAGCACGATCAGTACCAATGATCCGCCTAAAAGCAGCCGCTGGCGGGAAAGCCGCTGCTGTTGCAATTCATTGTTTTTATTCAGCACGGTAATCTCGTTATTCTTCTCGTTGATCTGGAAAGCTGTTTGCATATTGGCAATGTCTTCATCATACTTTCTTGCCGCCAGCGAATCGCTGAGTTGTTTGCTGGTAGAAAGGAACTGGTAGGCAAGCTGGGGGTTATTGGTTTTATAATAGGCTTCGGAGAGCAGTTCAGTAATGGTATGCTCTTCTTCCAGCAGTTCAAGTTTTTTAAGAAGTGCAAGTGATTTTAAACCTTCATCAATGGCTTTTGAAAAATTATTTTCAGCCAGGTAGATCTTTGCGAAAAGCGTATGAGCGATGCCAATCTGTTTTTCATTATTCTGTTCTACTGCATAGGCCATTGCTTTTTCTACATATTCTTTTGCAGGTTTGTACTGGCTTTTTTTGAAGTGTATGTGACCGATATTCCCATAATACATGGGCAGGTTCACCTTATCTGAAGTTTCATCGGCAAGTTGGATGGCCCGCTTGTATAAAACAATAGCGGAATCATGGTTCCCGGCTTCACTGTTCAAAGCCGCCATATTGTTTAATACAATCCCGAACATTCTTTTATTACCTCCATCCAGGTAAAGTTTACCCGCCTTTTCATAATATTCACCGCTTTCCTTATACTTTTCCTGGAAATAATAGATCGATCCAAGCGTATGAAGAATCCGGGCCCGCCGGTCATTGCTGTTGGCCAGTTCAGCAAAATGCCAGGCCGAATCACAGTCTTTGACAGACTGTTTGAAATTGCGCAACTGCATGTGGTAATCACCTCGGTTAAGATATACAAGTGCCAGCCGGACGGGATCTCCAACGATTCGTGAGGATACAATGGATGAATCAATATAGATCAGTGCGGAGTCTAGCTGGCCGTTAAAACTATAAGCAGTTGAAATATTCAGGTAGCAACCAGCCACACCTTTTTCAAACCTGAGTTTTTTACCCAGCCGCACGCCTGCTTTTCCATATGAGATGGCAACGGGCGGATCGCTGTTCAGGATGGTACCGGCCAGCGCCCGGTAAACAATCACCTTATTGGTATCTTCCTTCGCTTTATTCAATTCCGCAACCAGGGAATCTACCAGGTGTTGCGCATAAAGGGTGCAGGAACAGGTTAGCAGTAATGCCAGCGCAGCAATGAATTTTTTTCCCATAATGTTCGAATCAGTTGTGCGCATTGAATTTAATCAAGATATTCTAAAGAAAACTCGTTTGAGTGGTGATAATCTCAATGATCGGACATTGATAGGCGTTTTACTGACGGGGTTGTCTATATAAATTATTCCGAATGTGAATCAACCTCCGAGGTTACCTCGGAGGTTGGCAGTCACCCACAGGGACTAGGGCCTTTCAACTGATGCTGGCTAAGAGCAAATCCCCGACCTCCGAGGTTACCTCGGAGGTCGGCAGGTGCTGATTGTTTTAAATATAACAGTCCGGGCTTGCTTCAAAAATCATTATGCATGTTTTTAAACAATGAAACCTGGTGAATCGAAGTCAGTTCAGGCAATAAAAAAGACTGGGATGTTTTCCATTTAAAGAACGCAATTCTTCAACCTCCGAGGTCAACCTCGGAGGTTGGCAGGCCACTAACTTGCGATGATGACTTTCAATATTACAGGATGACTGGCTAAGAGCAAATTCCTGACCTCCGAGGTAACCTCGGAGGTCGGCGGTGCTGATTGTTTTAAATATAACAACCCGGGCTTGCTTCAAATCAAAAATCATTTTGCATGTTTTTAAATAATGAAACCTGGTGAATCGAAGCCAGTTCAGGTAAAAAAAATAGTATTTCCTGGTTGAAGTTTGCAACGCTTTAACCTCCGGGGTGACCTCGGAGGTTGTGGTTGCTGGTCCCGTTTCAGGTTTATCCCGGTTATTCCAGAAGAAAGGAGCACATATATCATCCAACCTCCGGGGTTACCTCGGAGGTCGGCGGTGCTGATTGTTTTAAATATAACTACCCGGGCTTGCTTCAAAATCAATAGTTTTTAAACAATGAAACCTGGTGAATCGAAGCCGGTTCAGGTAAAAAAAATAGTATTTCCTGGTTGAAGATTGCAACGCTTTAACCTCCGGGGTGACCTCGGAGGTTGTGGTTGCTGGTCCCGTTTCAGGTTTATCCCGGTTATTCCAGGAGAAAGGAGCACATATATCATCCAACCTCCGGGGTTACCTCGGAGGTTAGGTTGAACCAATTCATCAACCTGGTAACAGGCTTCACACGGCTATAAAAAATGAACCCCGGGGGTTGAATCCCGGGGTTGATATAACGTTGAAAATGGACATGCCGTTGGCATGTCCCTACTTTAAGATTCTTTACCGTGGCAATTCTTGAATTTTTTTCCGCTGCCACAGGGACATGGATCATTACGTCCTGTTTTTGGTCCCACTTTCACAGGCTCCTGCTTCACGGCCGGACCACCGGATGGATCATAATAATCTTTTTCATTCGCCGCGTAATCTTCTCCAGCCGCATCAATTTCTGCCTTGTTGGCTTTCAGCTTGCTCATATCCGTTTTTTCCTGGCGGCCTTCTTTCAACACCGGCTGCTTTGGACCCTGAACACTTTGTTGCGGTCCTTCCTGCACAGGAAGATTCGCATGGCAAAGGAAGGACACAATATCACGGTTCACACCACTGCTCATGCGGCGGAATAAATTATAGGCTTCTACTTTATAAATTACCAATGGATCCTTCTGCTCCAAATAGGCTGTCTGTACACTTTGTTTCAGATCATCCATCGCACGCAGGTGCTCCTTCCAGGCATCATCTATAATGGCCAGGGTAATATTCCGCTCCATGGCATTGCACAATTCCTCACCATCAGTACTGAGTGTTTTATCCAGGTTGGTAAGCACATTGATGCCCTTGCGTCCATCAGTGAAAGGAACCATCACATTTTCAATATGGCCTCCTTGCGTTTGCCTGATATTCCTGAACACCGGTACAGCTTTCTTTCGTACATCTTCCTTATGCCTTTGGTAATTGGTTATGGCTTCCGTGTAAAGATCATCTGTCAGTGAAGCAGCATCTTTCTTTTTGAAAGTTTCTTCATCTATTTGTGAATCCAGTCCGAAAGTAACAATACAGGCCAGCCTGAATCCTTCAAAATCTTCCTGCTCCCTGTGTGTGCTTACAATTTCTTCAGCAGTCACAGAGAAGGCATTGTCAATATCTAGCGCGAGCCTTTCTCCAAACAGCGCGTGGTTCCTGCGGTCATACACCGCGTTACGCTGCTTGTTCATCACGTCATCGTATTCCAGCAATCTTTTCCTGATACCGAAGTTATTTTCCTCTACTTTCTTCTGTGCTCTTTCAATGGACTTGGTGATCATGCTGTGCTGGATCACTTCTCCTTCTTTATAACCGAAACGGTCCATCAGTCCCGCGATCCTTTCACTGCCGAACATGCGCATCAGGTCATCTTCAAGCGATACGTAGAACTGCGTGGTACCGGGGTCTCCCTGGCGACCCGCACGACCGCGCAACTGCCTGTCCACACGGCGTGATTCATGTCTTTCCGTACCTATGATCGCAAGACCTCCTGCTTCTTTCACACCAGGTCCGAGCTTGATGTCCGTACCACGACCCGCCATGTTGGTGGCAATGGTGATGGCTCCCGGCAAACCTGCTTCAGCAACCACTTGTGCTTCCCTGGCGTGCTGTTTGGCGTTAAGTACATTATGCGGGATCTTCCTTACTGAAAGCATCCTGCTTAATAATTCACTCACCTCAACCGAAGTAGTACCTACCAGCACAGGCCTTCCAGCATTCCGCAACGCTTCGATCTCTTCGATAACCGAATTGAATTTCTCTTTCCTCGTCTTATACACCTTATCCTGGTGGTCTTTCCGGATCACAGGGATATTGGTGGGAATGGTTACCACGTCCAGTTTATAAATACTCCACAACTCCGCTGCTTCCGTTTCCGCCGTACCGGTCATACCAGCCAGCTTATGGTACATCCGGAAGTAGTTCTGCAACGTCACCGTTGCATAGGTTTGCGTTGCGGCTTCGATCTTCACATTCTCCTTGGCTTCAATGGCCTGGTGCAGGCCATCGGAATAACGACGACCATCAAGGATACGGCCGGTCTGCTCGTCAACGATCTTCACCTGCCCGTCCATTACCACGTACTCAACATCTTTATCAAACAATGTATAGGACTTCAGCAATTGCTGAACGGAGTGAATGCGGTCTGCCTTTTGTGAATAATCATTCAGCACTTCTTCCTTGCGCTGCATTTTTTCTTCAGCACTGCCTTCTCCCACTTCAATATCATTGAGGCGAATGCCGATATCAGGAAGAATGAAGAACTCGGGATCTTCACCGGCCCGGGTAATCATGGAGATACCCTTGTCAGTCAGTTCAACCGATTTGTTTTTTTCATCAATATGAAATAATAATTCCTCATCTACGATATGCATATGACGCATCTGGTCGGCGAGGTAATAGTTTTCTGTTTTCTGCAGCTTGGCTCTTACACCCGGCTCACTCAGGAACTTAATGAGCGGACCGTATTTAGGAAGTCCCCTGTGCGCCCTGAACAATAAAAGTCCACCGCTCTTGGGATCATCATCACCTTCGCTGAATTTTTTCTTCGCATCATTTAAAAATCCACGCACCATTCTTTCCTGTGCTTCCACCAGTTGCTGCACCCTTGGCTTCAGAATATGATATTGCTGGTCATCACCCTTGGGTACTGGGCCTGAAATGATCAGGGGCGTACGGGCATCATCTATCAATACAGAATCCACCTCATCCACCATGGCGTAATGGTGTTTGCGCTGCACCATTTCTTCCGGTGCATGCACCATATTATCTCTCAGGTAATCGAAACCAAATTCGTTATTGGTGCCATAAGTGATATCGGCCTGGTAGGCACGGCGTCTTTCTTCACTGTTAGGCTGGTGTTTGTCGATACAATCCACACGCATGCCCAGCCATTCGAAAATGGGACCGTTCCACTCACTGTCACGACGGGCTAGGTAATCATTCACCGTTACAATGTGTACGCCTTCTCCTGCGAGCGCATTGAGATAGGCAGGCAGGGTTGAAACCAGCGTCTTACCCTCACCGGTTGCCATCTCTGAAATTTTCCCGGAGTGCAATACTGCGCCACCAATCAACTGCACATCATAATGCACCATGTTCCAGGTTACCTGTCCGCCGGCGGCAGCCCAGGTATTTTTATAAATGGATTGGTCACCGTTGATCGTAATGTAATTTTTTGTTACGCTGAAATCACGGTCCATCTGGGTGGCGGTGGACACGAGTTCCGTATTCTCCTTAAAGCGTCTTGCAGTTTCTTTTACTACGGCGAAGGCTTCGGGCAGAATTTCCTTGAGTACTTCTTCTATCTTCTGGTCGCGTTCTTTTTTGAGTTTATCCACTTCCTGGTAAATACTGTCTTTGCCCACCAGGTCGTCGAAGGCCAGCGCTTCTGCACGGGCATTGGTTTCTTCTATCTCTTTATTGATATCTACCAGGTGATCTGCTATCCGTTTGCGGAATTCCTGGGTTTTGTTGCGCAGTTCATCATTGCTGAGTGACTGGAATGACTGGAAATGCTGGTTAACGGTAGCGATCAACGGCATAATGGCCTTCACGTCTTTTTCCGACTTGCTGCCGCCAAATATTTTTGAAATGAAACCGATCATACGTACTGGGAATCTTTAATTAGTAAATGGTCATTGAAAGAAGGCCGGCCGGTTAAGGAGGCTTTCCATTGACTTCTTGTCAAAAAAGGTGCTAATCAGTTTAGAAGCCAATTTGACAGGGCGTCAAAGATAAATCAATTTGAAGTTCACCCTTTGCAAAATCACGGTGTAAGGGCCCGGCTGAATTACATTTTGTTTAACGTACTTTGTCGCGGCTCCTGAATATTATTCATTAAAATGCCTGTATGCGTTGGTTGGCCTGTGGAATCATATTATCAGTCATTCTGGCCGGATGCAAGAATGAAGACAAACCTTCCGGGACTGGTTCCGGTATTGAATCCTATTTTTTTGATTACGTGATCAGGGGGGAACAAGGGGGGCTGGTAACCGTAAAACTCCAGTTCCACGACCGGGGGGCTCCAGGGGGGGCAGTCAGCATAGCACCTCCAGGGGGGGTACTACTTGATGGACATCCCGTCCCTGGCGACAGCACCGCCATGAGCGGGGTATATTATGATACCAGTTTTTATTCTGATGAATTTCACGGAACCCATGCTATTGAAATAAAAGATGCTTCAGGCAAGGTTTACAGGGAAGAAATTAATTACCAACCCCTGGCGCTGGCCGACAGTTTCCCGGCGGTTGTAAAACGTTCGGAATGGGTGATTCGCCTGCAAAACCTGCCACCGGAAAACGCAAGGATGCGGGTAGTTTTATCGGATACTTCGTTTACCTCCAGTTGGATCAACCAGCGGGTACCCATCGAAAACGGATCCATCCGGATCACGGAGGCCATGTGGTCCCGACTGAAATCCGGTCCCATTTTCATGGAGCTGCACCTGGAGTCAGTACGTCGGCTGAAGGAGCGTACCAGGGCGGGCGGAAGGATCTCCCAGACCTATTCACTCAAAAGGGAGCTCATCCTGGAAGACTGAGCAGGGCCAACGGGGATAATTTTCATACAGCAAACCTTTTCCTGATGCTGGAAATTAGCGGTCATGCCGTACTTTTGCGGCCCGAAAGGGTTCAACTTCCAGGTGCAGGCTCCTTACTCTTTAGGTTTCTGACTTTGAACTTTGAACTTTGAACTTTAAACTAAAAAAATGGCTGGCCAGTTAAAAGAAGTCCGTAACAGGATCAAATCCGTTCAGAGTACGCAGCAGATCACCAAGGCAATGAAGATGGTAAGCGCCGCTAAATTGCGCCGCGCCCAGGATTCCATTGTGCAGATGCGTCCTTATGCCAAAAAACTCCAGGAATTGCTGAGCAATATCGTGAGCAGTGAATCAGAAGGCGGCAATCCCCTTGCAGCCGAAAGACCAGTGGAGAAAGTGCTGTTGATCGTGATCACTTCCGACCGCGGTCTGGCAGGTGCCTATAATGCCAACGTAATCAAGCTGGCTAAACAGACCATCCGCGAAAAATACAGCGCCCAGTATGCCAAAGGCCATGTGACCATCTGGTCTATCGGTAAAAAAGGCTATGAGCATTTTGTGAAGAACAATTACAAGGTTACTGATACGCATAAAGATATTTTCCTGAACCTGACATTTGAAAATGTACAGGCAGCCTCGCAGGCGGCAGTAAAAGCTTTCCGTGATAAGGAATTTGATGCAGTTGAGATTGTGTACAGTGAGTTCAAGAATGCAGCCACGCAGCGTTTTGTTACTGAACAATTCCTGCCTATTCCAAAATCAGAAAGTGCAGGTAGCGGGGTGAAGGCAGATTTCATTTTTGATCCAAACAAGGAAGAACTGATCGCGGAGCTCATGCCCAAGATCCTCAATACCCAATTATTCAAAGCGGTTTTGGATGCCAATGCTTCCGAGCACGGAGCCAGGATGACCGCGATGGATAAGGCCAGCGAGAACGCCAATGAATTGCTGCGCAGCCTCAAGATCTCTTACAACAGGGCAAGGCAGGCCGCTATCACTACCGAACTTACAGAGATTGTAAGCGGAGCAGCAGCATTGCAAGGTTAATAGCCCATCACAAATTATTACATGGAGATATCCAGTCTCATACCGCATATCGAAGCGCTGATCTTTGCCAGCGACAAACCGCTTACCACCATTGAGATCACCGACCTGGTGAACCAGGCCTTTGGTTTTATGGAAGACAAGATCGTGACAGACCAGGTGGATTCAGCATTGCAGGGCATTGTTGAAAAATACCAGTCTGAATTTTATCCTTTTGAAGTGAGACAGAGTGGCGGCGGTTGGCAGTTTCTTACCAAAAAAGATTTTCATAAAACAGTTGCGCAGCTCAATGGAGAAAAATTCCTGAAGCGTCTCTCAGCAGCGGCACTGGAAACTTTGGCCATCGTTGCCTACAAACAGCCGGTAACCAAGGGTGAAATCGAAGCCATCAGGGGTGTGAGCAGTGATTATGCCGTACAGAAACTCCTGGAAAAAGAACTCATCGTGATCACGGGCCGCAATGAAAAGCTGCCCGGCCATCCGCTGGTCTATGCCACATCCAAATCATTTATGGATTATTTCGGCATTAATACTCCTGAAGATCTTCCAAAGATCAAGGAAGTGCTGGCCGACCAGCTTGTAGAGCCAACGGTTGTTCATCATACCGATTTTGAACCGGGGGATGCGCTGGCGGTAACCGGCGAAGGTGAATTGATCACATCCGCGCATAAAGAAGAGGAAGAAGCCCATCTCAATGGTCACAGCTTTAATATCAGCGCGGAAGGAGAGGAAGGACAAGAAGGTGAGGCTGTTGAAGATCCTGTATCGGAAGAAGCTGTTGAAGAATTCATAGCCGATGAAGGTTTTATTGAAGGTGATGAGGTGGAAGCCGAAGAAGAAGTGAGTGATATCATTTCGGAGGAAGAAGCCGGTGATGAAGGAACTGGTGATTCCAGTAGTGAAGAACCCGGTGATGAAGATGAAAATAATCCCCCTGCCTAGTTTCCCAATTCCAAATACATGCCACAGCATTTATCGAACGACCGCCTGAAACAACTCGCAGCGCAGTTTGGAACGCCCCTGTACGTTTATCATGGAGAAAAAATCAAAGAGCAGTATGAAAAGCTGGTAAAAGGTTTTTCTGTTCTTGATGCCCGTTTTTTTTATGCCTGCAAGGCGCTTACCAATATCAATATTCTTAAGTATGTTGACAGCCTGGGTTGTGGTATTGACTGCAGCAGCATCAACGAAGTAAAGCTTGCGCTGCATGCCGGTGTGAAAGCTGAGAAGATTCTTTATACATCCAACGGGATTGCCTTTGATGAAATAGCGGAGGCTGTGGGTTATGGTGTTCATGTAAATATTGACAGCCTTTCCAACCTCGAAAAATTCGGAAAACGTTTTGGTGACAGCTATCCTGTTGGTGTAAGGATCCGTCCCAATATTCTTGCCGGGGGCAACCTGAAAATTTCAACGGGTCATGAGAAAAGTAAGTTCGGCATTCCCGTGGACCAGGTTGATCTTTTGAGATCTATTGTTGAAGAAAATAAGATCAGGGTGATTGCCCTGCATATCCATACCGGCAGTGATATCAAGGATGCGGATGTTTTTGTGCATGGTATCAAAGTGCTGCATGACCTGGTGCCCCATTTCCCTCACCTTGAAGTGATTGATTTGGGAGGTGGATTTAAAGTGCCTTATGAACCGGATGATGAAGAAACGGATATTGCATGGATTGCAGGGAAACTGAAAAAATTCCTGGAATCCCATTTATTTAAAAACGGGAAGACCTTCCAGTTATGGTTTGAGCCGGGAAAATATTTAGTGAGTGAATGTGGTTATCTCGTTGCGGAAGTGAATGTGATCAAGGATAATGGGGCGCAGATCTTTGCCGGGGTGAATACCGGGCTCAATCATCTCATCCGGCCGATGATGTATGATGCCTACCATCATATAGTGAACATCTCCAATCCTGAAGGACAGGAGAAAGTATATACCGTAACCGGCTATATCTGTGAGACGGATACCTTCGCGAGTGACCGTTTACTGCATGAGATCAGGGAAGGTGATCTGCTGGTGTTTTATAATGCGGGGGCTTATGGATTCGAGATGTCATCAAGTTATAATTCAAGGTATAAACCTGCTGAAGTGCTGGTGAAGAATGAGGAAGCTTTCCTG
>JAEYUA010000139.1 GCA_023433755.1 Bacteroidota bacterium
GACCAGGCTATCAAAAGAGAAAAAGTGATCAAAGGATGGACGCGGGATAAAAAGATCAATCTTATACGCACCAAAAATCCGGACATGAATTTTTAAATGCCGAGATCTTTGGTGGTTGGCCACCTAAACAACCTATTGATCTTAAATCGTACAAGATCCTTCGCCGGTGAGATGGTCGTATGCGATGCGACTGCCCGGCTCAGGATCACCCTACAGAAAGGAGCTGCTGTGTTCCTTCGGAGCTGGTGATGTGGTTGTGAGAACAGTGTGTCTCACTCCGCTCCTCAGGATGATAAGGGGTTAACTCAATTCGAAAATTTCACCTCGTTTTGATTTTCGAAAAATCTTCGAAGAAGAAATCTTTTCTGACATATACAATTCTAAACTTCATTCTCTGGTTAACTCTTTGTCATCCTGAGGAGCGCAGCAGCCACACTGTTCTCTGGTAAATTAAAAGCGCGACGAAGGACCAGGGAGCTATTTGAGGGGAAAGTTATCCTGAACCCGCAGGATACAATTTGTTCTCTCATGAATGGTTGGCGGGTGAAGGATCTGGTACGACCTAAGAGCTTCTGCCTTCGTACCAAATCCTTCGCCGGTGAGATGGTGGTATGCGATGCGGCTGCCCGGCGGCAAGTCAGGATGAAAAATTTAATTTTGTAATGCGTATAGCCTCCGGTAAATTAAATTTCAATGATAAAGTTTACTGGCTGGAAAACTTTTCAAAACGATCAGACCCAGATAAATAATAAGATCATTGGATCAATGTCAAATGTTCTTGTAACATCTATTATCACTTTAGCAAAATCGATATTAGGGTTGGATTGCAATTGCAAAGAATAGTCCATAAAAAAAGCCGGCATTGCCGGCTCTTTCATTAGTCCTTATTCTTTTGTTTGAGAATCGTACCATTACTGTCGATCAGCAATTTCACTTTGTCATCATCAGTTCTTTTCAGCTTGATCTCGTATGCGGTGCTTCCACCCCACATTTCCCTTTGCACTTTTTCAATGGTGTAATCCTTGAACTGCGCATTCAGGGTTCCATAAACCGCCGATGGCAGGTTGTTATGGTTACTGATGGAATACGCGCTGCCTACCCATATGCCTTCTGAATCATACCAGGCATAATAAGAATCAGCACCCATGTCGAAACGCACTACGTAATCGTTGGCATCCAGTGCTTGCCAACCAGTCATTTCCCAGTCAATGGGAACCGTGGCGGCATCATACTGCGTCCAGGTTACATTCGTTGCGTTCGGATATTGTGCCGCGAAATCGGCCCTGACCGCTACTGGCAGGTTATCATACGCCGGGTTGGATGATGTGGAAGTACGCGTGGTCTGGCAGGATGTTACCAGCAAGGCTGCTGCTACAACAAGACTCATTATCTTTTTCATAGATCAAAGGTTTGATAATCAGAAAATATTTTCTGGTTCTGTATTACCAAACATTCTGCCAGACTATATGGAAGAAGCTGCTAGCGGCTAGCTTCTAGCAGCTAGTAGCTAGTAGCTAGTAGCTAGTTTTTCAATAATCTAAAATAAGTAACAACGAAGCGGTCCTTCACAACCGTACCCTGCACTTCAGCTTTACGGATGGCATTGCATAAGCCGGTTTCATCATGCGCATCGCCATGGGCATCGATATGGGTGCCGTCAACAAACATGGCCTTGCCATCAATACGCACCGCGAGGTCGCAGGATTTCCCAGGCAAACTTAGTTTGCACTGCCCGCAGGCGGCTTCCACCACTAAAAGTTTTTTTGTTGAATCAGGTTTTTCTGATAATTGTGCAGATGCAAATAAACCTGCAGTGATAAAAGACAGAAGAAGAATAAATGGTTTCATTGAAATAGATTGCCGGTAAATTTAAACCTATTCGCCTGAATAAAACAGCCGGTCAGCACTGCGGAAACAGCCAAAATAGATATCCGGCCTTTTATCTCCGTTGAAATCCCTCACTTCCACGCTGATCGCGTCATTCGTAATTCTTTGGGCGAATACCTTATCCGTTGCTTCCGTAAATTTTCCCTTGCCATCATTTTCAAAATACTGGGAATAACTGCCAAACAGGTTGGCCAGCACCATATCCATATCTCCATCACCATCAAAATCGGCAAAGGCCGCGTCACCGGTATTCAGGTTGTTCTCTCCACTGAGGCGCAGGGAAGTTTCATCCCTGAAAAATCCCTTGCCATTATTGACCAGGATGCGGTTGGCTTTATCCGTCTTCTTTCCAAAATCCACATTGCAGATCAAAAAATCCATGTGGCCATCAGCATTCACATCCACCAGCCTGATCTTTCTTGTTTCCTCTTTTGCTAACGGGAATCTTTCCTTCGTCGCATCATTAAAATTTCCTTTGCCATCATTGAGGTAGAAACGGTTGCCATTTTCATTACCCATCACCAGGTCAAGGTCACCGTCCTTATCAAAATCCCATGACTGCACATCCTGTGTTACGGTATAATCCACCGGCATCCGCTTCCTGGTTTCATCAGTAAAATTTCCCCTGCCATCATTGGCAAGAAAAAAATCCTGGCCGTCATTTCCCAGTATCAAATCCATATCACCATCCTGATCATAGTCGGCCATGTCAACCGCATTGGAGACGCTTGTAACCGGAAGGGCTGCATTGTTATCTGTAAAGTACCCCTTGCCGTCATTAAGATAATATTCATGGACCCGGTCGTCCTCACTTACAAATACAATATCAATATCACCATCCTTGTCAAAGTCAGCAAGTGCAATATCCTCGCTGTCATGAATCACCTGTGGTAGTCGTGCCGCCGACTGGTTGCTGTATTTACCATTGCCTTCATTAATGAGGATGATATTGGCCTTGAATTCCATGGCAAGTACAATATCGAGGTCACCATCCTTGTCGAGGTCTGCCACTTCAATATCCATAGTATTGTTGGCAAGTTCTGGAAATGGTAACACTTCCGTTGATACCTCTTTAAAACGAAGGGCCGCCGGAAGCCAGCTACAAAAAAATAGAATGAGAATAATGAGTGGCCAGTGGTTGCGGAGGGGCATAAAAAATTATTTGAAGTAAAAACTAAGCAGGCTCATTGATTTGGTCAAAGGGTATTACACCAATGGTGAATGGGCTTTGCCCATGGCATAATTTTTACCTTTTTAATGAAAACTATTTTATGCGCGAAAACCGGAATAACAATCATGCGGTAGATCCTTTTAAAGGGGGTACAGGCAATGCTTCGAATCCTTCGATTGAAGAAGCGGCTGAAGGACGGACTGGAGCTTCTTTCATGGATGAAAAAGCGGAGACTTATATCAGGGAAGCTGGGAATATCGAGGACATGCCTGATGAGCGTGATGAGCAGGAGAGAGAGAAAGCTGATGGCGATTAGCTGATGGCTTATATACGCTGCCTATAAATATTTTGGGAAAGAAGAATTTAAACGCAGAGGGCGCCAAGGGCAAACTTTCAATAAAGAATTAGCTTGTTACGCAAAGGGCGCTAAGATGAAACCTAACAGAATACGTAAAGATTATTCGAATTTATCTTTGCGTTTTCTTTGCGTAACAACTTCAAAATTCAGTAAATGTTAATCCTTTGCGCCCTCTGCGGTTAAAAAAGCCAAAGGCTAAAGGCTAACAGCCATCAAGCCTTCTATTACTTAACCTCAAATTCCGAAACCGCACTAACCGTTTTTCCCTCTGCATCCACTCCCTGCACCATAACCAGGTAACGGCCTTTATTATCGCCCGTATAAAACTTCACATCAGCTTTATTCACCACTGGCTGCCAGTATAAAGTATTACGCAGGTCAGGAATCCTGTTACCCCTCAGTTGATCGTTACCATATTCAGGAGAATAGAACTCCCTGCTCATTTGCAGCCCTTCATAATCTACCTGTGAAACATTCCCCGTCAAATCAAAACCCTCAAAATTCTCAGTATAAGATCTGAAACTTGCCAGTGCATGAAAAACAGAAGCACCAAAAACATAACTCTTAGGAATCAGCTCAAGGCTTTTGATCTTTGTTGGATCATAATTGAAAATGGCATTGGGATTAAAAAGAGGCACCCCATCTACCATCACCAGGATATCATCCGTATAAAAAGTACGATCGGTTTCATTCCATAATTTAAAACGAAGAGAAGACCCGCTGCCTTTCACACCCACATTCACTTCCCTTACATATTCACGCAACACTTCTTCCATGGTGCCAAACCTTTTGTAATCATCAAGCTGGTAAGTTGCGGATGGCTGTCCATAAAAATAAAATGTATCACTCACCACAGGAGCCATGAAACGGCGGATGCTGTCGGCCACATAAATATGCTGGGCCTGCATGCCAATGCTATGCTTCACCAGGCTCTCACTCCAGTTGGGTGATAACCTGAATTCCGGTTTCACAGAAGGCCTGGCGAAACTTTCCGCGAAGGGGCTCTGAAGTTCTATACGGTACATGGAATCCTTCACCTGGTTCAATTGGAGGATCACCTCACCCGGACCAAAATGATCTTTAACATCAAAACGCACCAGTCCTTTTTCATCACTCACTCCCGTATAAAGTTTATGCTTCGAACCAGGGATAGAAAGATAAGCCTGTATGTTGTTAGCTGGCTGGTTGGTTCTGCTGTCGGTGACTTTTGCTGTGATAAAATGGCCGGTACGCTCAGGTTGAAAAACTACTGAAGGTTCTTTTTCAAGGATCTGCTCCCAGTTGAATCTTCTCCATCCATGGGTCATCATCAACAGGTCAGCAGCCTTGCGTACTTCCGCGTTGCCCGATGAAAAATAATAAGAAGGCTGCTCGATGTGTCCGCGCAGTTCGGAATTCAGCCAAACATGACTGGTGATATCTTCATCCTCTGCTTTCTGCAGGCTATCAAGCTGGAAAACCGCCATGGAAAGATTGCCCTGTTCCACCGAAGGAAGATTTACATTCAAAGCCACCTGCTCCCTTACCCCATACTGGTTCCTGGATGCGCTCACCTTCAAAGCACCATTCAAGGCAGGCTGCAAAAAATAAAGTCTTTCACAAACCGGTTGCTTTTCGTTATTGAAAATGGTCAGTTGTGAAATGCCTTCGCCCATGTCAGATTTATCAACCAGGAAACTGGTCATACCATCAGACACCACCGCACGTTTAACTGTTTTCACCACCTGGTTGTTCTGAACCATCAAAAAAATCTCAGGATAACCCGAACGCACATTCGTAGCAATGGAAACACGTACACGGTTGTTCTCCACTTCTTCCACCACCAACGCATATCCTTTATCATAAGGTTCAGGCAAAGCCCTGGTCACAAATTTCCCATCAGGCAAAACAAACATCATCCTGTACACCTGTCCTGCCTTCGGCTGCAGGTCAAAACTTCCCATACCAAATTTGAATGGCTCGTAAACACCTACCGTATCGTTGTTCTGGTTGAGCAGATAGGCCTTACCCTGCAGTCCGCGTCCAAACTGGTCATTAGCTTTAAAAGCAACCCTTGAGAGCAGACCCGTTACCAGGTTGCCACCTTCAGGATATATATTCAATTCGTACAGAGGCGCTGCCGCCGCATCAAATGTTTCTGGTGTCTTCAGGGGATTAACAACCGTAATGTTCTTTTCAAAAAAACGGTCAGGCCCCAGGTTCTTCATTGCCATGGTATAAGCCCTCAATGTATAATGCCCGGTAGCGAGGCCAACCGGCAACTGGAAAGAACCATTACCCCCTTTATCATTCATTTCGATCTTGGCACGGCCAACAGGCTTATTGGCTGCATCAAGGATCTCCGCATAAGCCACCTGGCTGGAGATGGAGGGTTGGTTGGTATAACCATCAAATGCATAGATTTTGAACCAGACCAGTTCACCTGCGGTATAAAAACTTTTATCGGTATGCACATAGATCTTTTCCTGCAGAAGCGCTGCATTATACCGGTCGATCTTTTCTTTTACAGGCTGTAAAAGGTCTGACTGAGCCGAGGCAGCGTGCGCCATGATCATTCCCAGTAAAAAATAAAAAAGGTTTTTGCTCGTATATCTCATGTTCTTGAAAAATAAAGGTTACCAATAACTGGGCATGTTCAGGTTTCCGCCTCTTGCGGTACAATCAACACACTGGGCCGGGCCGAAATAATATTTATCTACCACTCCTGGCGCAGTTTC
>JAEYUA010000156.1 GCA_023433755.1 Bacteroidota bacterium
AGTCCCCATCCATCCATTATCACGAGAATTACTTTTCTTTTGGACATAACCAACGTTTAAAGAATTGCAAATCTATTAAAAGGTGAAGGTTTTGTTTAATTTAGTAATGCAGTACCATAACCCGCCCTGTGGCACATTTTTCGATCAAGGGCGCCAAACAGCTTTTATGAAAAAGATCCTGCTTTTTTCCTCTATCATCCTGTTCACGCTGGCATCGGCTTTTTCACCGCTCAGGGGTCTTGATGAAGTGATCAGTGCTCTCCGTGAAGGGAATGCACAGGAACTGGCCAAACATATAGATGAAAGCGTGGAAATTGCGCTTCCCACCAAATCTGACAGTTACAGCAAGGCCCAGGCCGTGATGGTGCTGAAAGATTTTTTTGCCAACAATGGTGTGCTTGGATTTGATAAACAACATACCGGTGAAAACGGTGGCAGCCAGTTCTGCGTAGGAACACTCAGAACAAAGTCTGGAAGCTACCGCACTACGGTGTTCATGAAAACAAAGAATGGTAAGCAGGTGGTGAAGGAGATCAGGTTTCAATCGAATTAGCCAATTGCCACTGGCATTTGGCCATTGGCAATAAAAATCCCGGCTGTAAGCCGGGATTTTTATTTTTGTGTGATGAAAGATTTTGATGCGCAACTTACCAGGCTTATTGATGCGGCACTGCAGGAGGATATAGGGAATGGTGATCACTCCACGCTGAGTTCTATTCCGGCAGATGTAAATGGTAAAGCGGTTTTGAAGATCAAGCAGGATGGAATTCTTGCCGGGTTGGATGTGGCAGAAAAAATCTTTTTATATAAAAATCCCCGCACAAAATTCACCCGGTTCAAACAGGATGGCGAGGCTATGAAAGCGGGTGAAACGGCATTTGAAGTGGAAACGAATGTTCATACCATCCTGCAACTGGAACGTCTTGTGCTGAACTGCATGCAACGCATGAGCGGCATCGCCACCCTTACAAAAACTTATACAAAAAAACTGGAAGGTTATCATACGCGTTTGCTGGATACCCGCAAGACAACCCCCAATTTCCGTTTGCTGGAGAAAGAAGCGGTGCGCATCGGTGGTGGCATCAATCACCGTTTTGGTTTGTTTGATATGATCATGCTGAAGGACAACCATATAGATTATTGCGGCGGTATTGAAGAAGCAGTGAACAGGGCCTATGATTACGTACAACAATACCATCCGGAACTCAAAATAGAAGTGGAAACAAGAAGCCTTGATGATGTAAAAAAGCTGCTAGAGATAGGCCAGGGCAAGGTATTCCGGCTGATGCTGGATAATTACAAACCCGCACAGGTGAAGGAAGCGGTTGAAATCATAGGAGGGGCATTTGAAACTGAAGCCAGCGGCGGTATCACGCTCGATAATATTGAAGCGTATGCGGCAACGGGTGTTGATTATGTAAGCACTGGAGCTGTCATTCACCAGGCACAGAGTTTGGATTTGAGTTTGAAAGCGATAGTCGGTAGTCAGTAGTCAGCCGTCCGCGTGCGCTGTAGCTTTAGCGGAGGCGCAAGCTTTAACGAAGGATGGTGTCGGTAGTCGGCTTGCCAGCCGAAGCTTTAACGTAGGCTGGTAGTCCTTAAACTTCAACAATGAGCAAAAAAAATAAACCCGATAAAAACGGTTTCGTTTACAGCACCGATCCTTCTTTCCGGTTCGAAGAAGAGCCGCAGGCAGTTTCAGAAACATTGCCACCAAAGCAACAGAAACTGAAGATCCGGCTTGATACCAGGCACCGCGGCGGGAAAGCCGTAACCCTGGTGGAAGGATTTGCAGGGAAGGAAGAAGACCTCCAGGACCTGGGTAAAAAACTAAAAAATTATTGTGGCACCGGCGGGTCCGCCAAAGACAATGAGATCATCATCCAGGGCGACCAACGCGAAAAAGTTCTGCAATGGCTGAGCAAGAACGGGTATGTGAATGCGAGGAAGATCCAATAGCTAATGGCCAATGGCTATTGGCCTTGCGCCAGGCTATACGCTCTCTTTCCATCCCACATATTCAGGATTTCAATTGAACAGATCTTGTAATCCGCGCTAAGACTTACATACAGACCGATCACATCCTGCTGGTTGAGCGGCTGTTCGTTCAAGGCTTCAAAACGAAGATTGTACTGGTTTACGAGGTTAGTGTATTTTGATCCTGTAGGCCACACCTGCGTACCCCTGTTGCTGATGTTAATGAGTTTGAATTTAACACCACCATGGTGCTGGCAGATCTGCGCGATATGTTCGGGTTGCTCAACACTTTCAATGAACATATCAACACCCACGATCTTTTCTTCCTGTGCTTCTTTGGAAACCAACATGGGATTTCTTTCGAGTAGCGCTACTTCCGTTGTATCTGGGTCATTGGCAATGAGAGGTCTTGAATTGAGTTGGGGCGTCTTGCCAAAATTTCCAATGATGGCATCGGCAAACTCCGTTGTATTTAATGCTGGTTTGGAACGGTCACCGAAATCACCGGTCCTGATGCCCTGCTCTAGTGTGTACAACAAAGCATTTTCAATGACAGCGGCATTTTCAGTAAATCCAAGGTGGCGCAGCATGCCCAGGCCACTCAACAGGAGTGCGGTAGGATTGGCAATGTTCTTACCTGCAATATCAGGGGCAGTACCATGAACAGCTTCAAAAATGGAGATATGGTCTCCTATGTTAGCTGAGGGAGCAAAGCCCAGCCCCCCAACAAGCCCGGCGCAAAGGTCTGAAATGATGTCGCCCTGCAGGTTGGTCATCACGATCACATCATACTGATCGGGTTTGATCACCAGTTGCATGGCCAGGTCGTCTACGATCTTGTCATCTGCCTTAAGATCGGGGTAATCTTTGGCTACTTCGTAAAAACATTCGAGAAACAGGCCATCAGTAAGTTTCATGATATTGGCTTTATGACCACAGGTAATGCGCCTGGCTTTTTTCTGCCTGGCCATTTCAAACGCATATTTGATCACCTGCAGGCTACCCGGCCTTGTAATGAACCGGCGGCTCAGGGCCACATCGTGGGTCAGCATGTGTTCAATGCCTCCGTAGGTATCTTCGATATTTTCGCGAACAATGGTAATATCGATAGGAATGCCTGCTTTGCTGAAGACCGTATCCACACCATGGAGAGTCTGGAAGGTTCTTTTATTGGCGTAAGTATTCCACGTTTTGCGGGCGGTAACATTCACACTTTTGACGCCCTTGCCCTTTGGGGTTTCCATTGGCCCCTTGAACAAAACGCCTAATTCCTCGATCTTTTGCTGAGCCTCGGGTGTCATGCCATTGGAAAAACCCTTGTCAAAAACCCATTTTCCCATGTCAACAAATTCATATTCAAGTCCTAGTTTATTGGCATCGAATATCTTAAGTACGGCCTGCATAATTTCGGGCCCGATACCATCTCCCTTCGCTACAGCTATTTTCATATCCTGAGGTTTTAGTGCCGCAAAAATAGATGATGTAGAAACTTTTTCTCTAAATAAATCGTTTATAAATTGTGGCAGCAACTTTGATTTATTCAGGTTGTAACAAAAACGAATTGTATGGTCAGCATGATTTCGGAAGGCGTTAAGGTTAGCGTGGAAACATTTTACCAGCAGGATTATTCAAACCCGCTTCAGTCAGAGTACATGTTCGCCTACAGGATCACTATTGAGAATCACAATCCATTTCCTGTAAAATTGCACAGCCGGCACTGGTTTATTTTCGACAGCGATGGCAGTTACCGCGAAGTGGAAGGCGAAGGTGTAGTGGGCATGCAGCCGATTATCAGTGCCGGGGAAGAATACCAGTATGTAAGCGGGTGTAACCTCCACACTGAAATTGGTAGGATGCATGGTACCTATGTGATGGAAAACCTGCACACCAAGGACCAGATGGAAGTGGCGATCCCGGCGTTTGATATGATCACGCCATTCAAATATAACTAGAGGCTAAAAGCTAAAAGCCAATGGCCATTGGCTATTGGCCTTCTCTCATTATTTCGGTTTGTACTTCGCTTCCTGGAAGATGCGGTTGGCTGGTGCGGCCAGGACCTGCTGAACAGTCAGTTCTTCATTATTTTTCGCGAATTTTTCTACGATACGCCATCCTATCCATTGACCTATATTTCCTGGAGAAGCATTAGATGCTTCCATATTCTGGGTGAAGGGCGCTTCGCCCAGGTAGTTTTCAATGCGCTCATTATCCATGGTGTAGAGATCAGGTGTGTTTTGTAAAATGGAACCCCAGATATTTCCCTCATTTGCTTCTACCCATTCCATCTGTCTTTTTGTATAGCCTGTCTTGACACTATCCGGTGCTTCCGGGATGAATTTGTTGAGCAGGTACCATTGTTTGCCTTTTTCTACCATCAGCTCGATCAGCTTGCCTGTTTCAGGTACCTGGTAAATATCATCCACCACTGCTTTCATGCAGGCGGCGGTCATAAATTCCTTGTCAAATCTCCGTGAAATGAATTCAGGATACATCTGGCGTATAACGGGTGCGCTGTAAGCGGAAAAATTTTTACCGGC
>JAEYUA010000202.1 GCA_023433755.1 Bacteroidota bacterium
AATGACCCTGCCCGTGACAGCGGCTATTCACCCAAACAGGGATTCTGTGATCTGGCCCATACGCTTGCCATGGCGAAAAGGGTGAAGGCCGCGGGAATGAAACTGTTGCTCGATTTTCATTACAGCGATTACTGGGCTGATCCTGAAAAACAATATAAACCCAAAGCATGGAGGGATAAAAGTTTTGATGTGCTGAAGGATAGTTTGTACCGCTATACCCGGTCAGTGATCAAAGCATTGAAAGACCAGGGCACTACGCCCGACATGGTGCAGATCGGCAATGAGATCAATCATGGTATCGTTTGGCCCGAAGGTCATGTGAGCAATCTTGACAGTCTTGCACAACTGATCAAAGCCGGTACGGATGCTACGCTGGAAGTGGATCCCAATATTGTAATGATGCTGCATGTGGCATTAGGCGGACAGGCCGATGAATCTGAATTTTTTATCCAGGAGATGTTGAAGAGAGGCGTGCATTTTGATGTGATCGGCCAGAGTTATTATCCCAAATGGCATGGCACGCTGGAAGACCTTGAAAATAATATGACCCGGCTTGCTGATAAATATGGTGATGTGATACTGGTGGAATACAGCCAGTTGAAAAAGGAGGTGAATAAGATTGCTTTTGAATTGCCTGGTGGAAAAGGAAAAGGCACCTGTATCTGGGAGCCGTTGAATACATGGGAAGCGGTGTTTGACAGAGATGGGAAAGCCAATAAGCAGATTGAGGTCTATGATGAAATCAGCAGAAAGTATTTGAGATAGATTTTTTTCACCGCAGAGAAAAGGAGGAAAAGGAGATAACGCAGAGATAGGCTAATGGCCGTTAGCCTTTGGCCATTGGCCTGTGATTTAAAAAATGGGATTGTCCACAGATCATGGGTTTGATGAAGTTACTTACCGCCCCGGCCTAACTTTAATTTTTGAGAAGATAGCCGGTAAGGCGGTAAGGAGGTAAGTAGTGATTGAGATTCAGATTGGCATGTGTGATTCGTGCCTAATAATTGCGTCTTTTTTTCTTTGTGGCTTTGCGTGAAACCTGCCTGGCTAACAGCCAAAGGCCAACAGCCAACAGCAATTATTTAATTGAGAAATGCTTTAACTTCATACACGCACATGAGAAGTCCGCCCACGGCGGGATAAGGGCATCCGTAGGGATGCCTTTTATTTTCAAATATGTTTCTGGTGATCGATGATGAACTGGATGATGTCTTCGCTCTTCAGGTTAGCACGGTCAAGTGCGTCTGTGATATCTTCCCTGCTCACCTGGGCAGCAAATGAAGCTGTCTTCAGTTTTTTCTGAACACTTTTTACATCCATTCCTTCATAGCGTGCAGGCCGGATGAGCGCCGCCGCATGAATGAAACCGGATAATTCATCAAACACATAAATCATATGGTCCATCCGGCTTTCGGGCTCTACACCAAAATGTCTAGGGCCATGTGAAGCAATGCAGCGGATCACTGCAGGATCAATATTTCTTTTTTCCAATTCTTCAATAATGATGCGGCAATGATCATTAGGATATTTATCCCAGTCGGCATCATGCAGCAGTCCGGCCAGCCACCATTTATGAGCTTCTTCTTCAGTCAGTTCTTCTCTCTCCAGGGCCCAGGCTTTCATCACGGCGGCAACCTGTTTCATGTGCAGGCGCAGTTTGTCGTTCTCCACCCACTCGTACAGAAGTTTAAGCGCTTCATTCTCTGAAAGAACCCGCCCGGCATTCTCCGGTTTTCCAAAACTTGTCCTGCCCAATGGCTGTATCGCTTCCATTGGCGAAAGATAAAAAGCATTTATATACTAAAAACAATTCCGGCGTGATCTGTATCTGATACCATGTAATTGATGGATCAGCGTTTTGCTCCCTCCGCGACCTTTGTGTTTAAGTTTAACTATCGGACAGTAGCAGTTCCCGGATCTCCAAAAACTCGTTGGATTTCCAGGAGGAAAAATCCATCAAATCCGTTAACTATTTCTAAAACATGTCAAAAATTTTACTGATTATCAATTAATTATAAAGGTGCTTGTAAAAATAACCCCCAGATTTCTTGGATTGGATGGTGCTATAGACCTACATTTGCGCTCCCAAAAAGAGCTACGGGTTCTAAGCTACGAGCTAAGAGTAGGGTCTGGCAGAAGGATGGTTCTGTCAAATTTTTTAATCACAAGTTATCAGTCATGGGCCAATGGCCAATGGCCAATAGCCAAAAGCATTTTTAAATGAGCAAATTACATTTTACAACAAAACATGCGAATGCGGCTACCGTACAACGTAACTGGTATGTTGTTGACGGTACCAATCAAACCGTGGGACGTATGTGCGCTCGTATTGCTGCCATTTTGCGCGGCAAGAACAAGGCATATTACACCCCTCACGTAGACACAGGTGATTATATCATCGTGATCAATGCGGAAAAAATCAAGTTCACTGGTAACAAAATGGACGAGAAAGTTTATGACCACTATACAGGTTATCCTGGTGGCCGTAAAGAAGAGATCGCGAAAGACCTGTTGAAGCGCCGTCCTGAAGTGATCATCGAAAGAGGTGTAAAAGGCATGCTGCCTAAGAACCGTCTTGGCCGCCAGATGTACAAAAAGTTATTTGTGTACGCCGGAGACCAGCATCCGCACACTGCGCAGCAACCAAAAGAACTCAAATTTTAATTCATCAATTTGCCATTAGCCAATAGCCATTGGCCAATAGCCAAAAGCATAAAAAATGGAGAAACAAAAAAATAGCGTTGGCCGCCGTAAGGAAGCTGTTACCAGGGTATTCATATCCCGTGGCAGTGGAGCCATCACTGTAAACGATAAGGATTACAAAACCTATTTTCCCCTGGTGTACCTGCAGAACCAGGTGATCAGGCCTTTAAAGACTGTAGAATCCGCCGACAAGTATGATGTAAAGATCAATGCTGCCGGTGGTGGTGTTAAGGGACAGGCAGAAGCCGCCATGCTGGGCATTGCCCGTGTGCTGGTTGACCTCAATCCTGAGTTCCGCCCGGCTCTTAAAGCGGCCGGTCTTCTGAAACGTGATCCACGTTCTGTTGAACGTAAGAAATTCGGTAAGAAGAAAGCGAGGAGAAGCTACCAGTTTAGTAAACGATAATAGCTGTTGGCCAATAGCCATTAGCCAATGGCTGTTCGCCTCCAGGATGAAATTTATTCTTTAAACAATCAGCTAATAGCCAACAGCTATAAGCCAAAAGCAAATAAAAATGGAACAAAACACTTCACTACAACAACAGCTTCTGGAAGCCGGTGTTCATTTCGGTCACCTGAAGAAGAAGTGGAACCCCAAGATGCTGCCTTACATCTTCGCTGAGAAGAAAGGTATTCACATCATTGACCTGAATAAAACTACGGAAGCATTGCAGGAAACTGCTGCTGCCCTGAAGGCGATCGCCCGCAGTGGTAAGAAAGTGCTTTTTGTAGGTACTAAAAAACAGGCGAAGGACATCGTTACAGAATGCGCACAGCGTGTAAACATGCCTTATGTTACCGAGCGATGGCTGGGTGGCATGCTTACCAATTTTAACACGGTTCGTAAGAGCGTGAAGAAAATGCAGAGCATCGAAAAAATGCTGGGTGATGGTTCTTTCGATTCCATCACTAAAAAAGAGCGTCTGACACTGAGCCGCGATAAAGAAAAGATGGAAAAAGTTTTAGGTGGTATCGCCCAGTTGGGTCGTGTGCCTGCTGCTTTGTTCATCGTGGATATTGGTCATGAGCACATTGCTCTTTCTGAAGCCAAACGCCTTGGCATTATGACCTTCGGCGTGGTGGATACCAACTGCGATCCCAACAAGGTTGACTTCGCGGTTCCTGCCAATGACGATGCAACAAAATCAATCGCCATCATCACCAATTATATCACTGCAGCTATTGCTGAAGGTCTTGCTGAAAGACAGGCGGCAAAAGATGAAGAAGGTGAGGATAACATTAGCGATGATGAAAAAGAAAAAAGAGCCTCCCGCATGGAAGCTGAAGCAAATGCTGAAGCCGGCGGCCGTGGCCGTGGCAGCCGTGCAGGTGGTCCCGGTGCGGGACGTGGTCCAGGCGCTGGCGGAGCCGGTGGCGGACAACGCCGTAGAACACCAGGTGGTGGCACCGGTGGTGGAAGAGGCCCTGGTGGCGGAAGGAGATAACTCCCTCCCCCTAAAGTGGTTAGGGTTGAGGACTGACCCTGAACTTCGAACTTTGAACTTTAAACTTAACAAGGATGTCAACAGCAACAATAACAGCACAGGATATTAATAAACTGCGCCAGGCAACAGGTGCGGGTATGATGGATTGCCGCAAGGCTCTCACAGAAACCAACGGTGATTTTGAAGCAGCGATCGACTGGTTGCGCAAGCAGGGCCAGAAAGTTGCCGCCAAACGCAGCGACCGTGAAGCAAAAGAAGGTGTGGTGATCGCCAAGACCACTGCTGACCATAAAACAGGATTGATCGTTACGATCTCCTGCGAAACAGATTTCGTTTCTAAGAATGCTGATTTCGTTGCCTTCGCGCAAAGCATTGCTGATGCTGCCGTAGCCAACAATGTAAAATCTGCAGAAGAACTGAACGAGGTAACTGTAAATGGTTCCAAAGTAGCAGACCTGATTAATGATAAACTGGCTTCTATCGGTGAAAAGATCGGTGTAGCCCGTTTTGAAAGAGTGGATGCTCCTTATGTAGCTTCTTATATCCACGGTGCATACCGTATGGGTGTATTGGTAGGTTTCAATAAAGATGCCGGTGAAGCAGGTAAGGATATTGCAATGCAGATCGCCGCGATGAATCCTGTAGCCGTAGATGCGGCTTCTGTTCCTGCTGATGTGGTAACACGCGAGAGGGAAATTGTGATGGACCAGATGAAGCAGGATCCTAAAATGGCCGGTAAGTCAGAAGAGATGATGTCAAAAATTGCGGAAGGCAAACTCAATGCTTTCTTCAAGGAAAGCACGCTCACTGCCCAGGCATTTGTAAAGGATAATTCCAAATCAGTAGGCGATTACCTGAAATCTTCAGGCGACCTGCAGGTAACGGAATTTAAGAGAGTTGCGCTGGGATAGGCGAAGCGAAATGATATTTTTTAAAGAGACCTTAGGGGTCTCTTTTTTTAGCTGCAAGCTGCAAGCTGCAAGCTTCAAGCTGCAAGACCTAAAGGATCGGGACTGTTTTGTGATTTGAAGGGTGTGATTGATGAGAGAGACTTTAGGGTTTTTTTTTAGCTGCAAGCTACAAGCTTCAAGCTGCAAGACTCAGAGGCTCGAAGCTGTTTATGATTTTGAAAAAAAATTTATTCAAATGCCTCCAACAAAAAAGAAGATCACAGATCTTCTTTTTTGTTGGAGTAGTACTACTAGCAGCTAGAGGCTAATTGCTTGCAGCTTGAAGCTTGAAGCTTGCAGCTTTTCTCAGAATCCCCAGCTCAATCCAACTTGGATCACGCTTGACTTGGTTTCGGGGCGGGTATCATTCTTGGCAAGATTGGAAAGTCCAAGGTTGTAACGACCGTAAAACCCGAGATGCTTCATCCTGTAACCCAGGCCTGCACCCCAGGAGATATTTGTCTTTTTGATTTGTTTGTTCAGTGCCAGTTCTGAAGTGGCAGCGCTGGTCTTGATGGTTTCCTGGCCTTTTGCAAGAATGCTCAGGGCCGGACCTGTTTCCACGAAAAATCCTGAACTCGTATTCAACTGGAACATTACAGGAATCTGCAGGTAATTCAGGATGATATCGTTGGTGGCAACACTTGATTCCTGGTTAGCACCTTCAGCAGAAAAAAGAATTTCCGGGTTGATGCTGAAATTTTTTGAAAAAGGAATATTGTACCAGATGCCAGCATGAAAGTTGATGCGCATATCAGAACTGACATCGGGCTGGTTGTCCAGTCGCAGGTTGGCAAGATTCACACCCGCCTTCACACCTGAAGTATATTTTTTAGTCTGGGCATTCAGCATGCCTGCACAAAGCATGAACAGGATAACAACTATAGATTTTCTCATAAGTAAATATTAAGCTTGGGGCCAAAGATAATGTATGATGGCATATGGCAGTCGGCCAGTTAGGCAAAAAACAACCCCGGCTGGAAAGCCGGGGTCTTGCTTCATGAGAATTAAAAACTGCTTGACTGCTCTAAGAGATATATGAATGTAATAAGAATTATTAGAATTGATCAATATCCTGCCAGGGATAAGTATTTTTTACCAGGTCCAGCACCAGGCTTTGCATGCCCTGGACAAAGGCCGTTTCACTGGAAGGGTTGACCCTGGAATTGAAAATGAGGGCTGCGCTCATGCCGTTGTCATGCCTCATAAAGGCTGAACGGGTGCCGGGCAGGCTGCCATAGTTGTACCAGAGATTCTGGGCGCTCCAGATCCCGATACCCAATCCGTAGGAAGGAAATACTGAAGAACCCGTGGTTAAAGCCGTTACCGAACTGCTGTTGAGCATATCCGGCCGGGTATTGAAGCCGTCGATAGCCGCAATAAATTTCAACAGGTCCTTAGAGGTTGATATCAGTCCGCCATCAGCATCCCGCCTGGGAAAGGCAATATTGTAAACGTAGCTGGCATCTGAGCCCTGCCCATAATAACGCACTTCGTTGGGCTTTTTTTCTGCCAGCGTCTTTCCAGCAATATCTACTGAAGTGATGCCCAGTGGCGCGAGCACATTTTCCTTAATGAAATTGATATAGGATTTTCCTGATACTTTTTCAATTACCCTTCCCGCGATCCAGAAATTGATATTGGAATAATCATAAAAACTTCCGGGTGTTTTAGGATTGGGTCTTGTGTTGAGGATCCAGTTGAACAACTGCACATTGGTATAAGAAGGATTCTGGTCAATTACATCACCGCCGGTAGCGCCACCCCATGAACCTGTTACATTCTGTAATAAATGCTGTACGGTCATATTACTCACATTGGAATTGTAGGGTGGAGTTCCATATTCGGTTCCCAGGATCCCATTGGGTCCAAAAACTTTTGCATCGAGAGGGAATCTTCCATCCTGCACCATCTTCATAATGGCCACACCTGTAAAGGTTTTGGAAACACTGGCCAGCCTGAACCGGTGGTCTGTGGTCACTTTTTCATTGGCAGCCTGGTCGGCAAAGCCATACCCTTTCATATAAACCAGTTTACCATTTTTGGAAACCGCCAATGAGGCGCCTGGTATGTTATGCGTGGTCATGAATTGCGTGATCTTGTTATCAACCGTGGCAATATCGGCCTGCGTGGCTGGTGGAGGAGGCGGAGGAGGTGCTCCATCTTTTTTACAGGAAACTGCAAAAGCGGTGAGGACGGTGATGCCTAAGACCGGCAAATAATTTTTAAGCATATCTCGGGGTTTGAGATAGTACATCGGCCAGGAGGGGGGAATGTCATCATTTAGGGAAAGTTGTTGGCTATTGGCTTTTGGCCATTGGCTGCTCAAACATCTAGGTGGTACTTGGCCCTTATGCAGCACCAGGCTGTGATGGGTAATGCCAGGAACATGAGCAGGCCCCAGGCTACTCCATAAATGCCTGCGATGAAACTGAGCAGGAGCCAGTAAAAAGGATAGGAAAGCAGCAGCAGGCTGGTGAGCACCGAATCATAATGCCCGCTTTCGCGGAATCGGTAACGGGTGAATAATAAAATGGGCAGGTAAAGAGGAATATGCAGCAGCCAGCCCGCTATTGCCGGTAACAATAGAAAATAGAAATTGGGTTTGATGCCAATTGAAAAGATTTTCTTTCTTTTTGACTGGTCACCGGGAGCGATCTCGTAAACCATCTCCTGCAGTTGTTCATTCAAAGCTTCATTAAAACCAAGCAACTGGCGGCCTTCTGTGGGTTCCTTTAAAATGTTTTCTTCATCCAGTGCTTCTCCAAAAAAAATGTGCACTTCCTTCCCAAACTTCCTGAACGAACTATAATTCAAAGCTGTTGGAATTACAGTAAGCGGTGTATGATTTTTCCATGCAGTGAGGGCAAGCCTTGCGGTTCCTTTTTTCAGCGGGCGCAAATGCCATTCATTGATGCAGCGGCCTTCGCTGAAGATGAGCACATTTTCTGCCTTCCTGAAAGTTTCCTGGCAGGCAGCGAAAGTGGTGTAATTGTGTTCCAGGTTTTCCACTCCCTCGCTGGTACGGTACACAGGCAATAACCGGATATTGTAAAGGATCTTTCTGACAAATTTGTTTTTGAATGCATCGCCACGTGCCAGGGAATGAAGCGGCTGGTCGAAGAGCGTGGTGAGGATCATTCCGTCGAGAAAAGAATTGGGATGATTGCACGCTAGCAGCAAAGGGCCTTTCTGTTTCAGCAGCTCTGGTTTATTCACAATGATGCGCGTGCAATAAAACCTGATGGCAAACCTCGCATAGAACTTGAGCAATGGATAAAACACAAATGAAAATAAGGAATGAAACCGCTTCAAAAAAAATCAACAGTTCTGCGTATGTAAAACTTCAGGCATACAAAGTTTGATGTTTATTGCTGTGGCGGCTGTGTTGATGCAACTTTACGAGTAGTTGCAAAACCTTATCTTCGCAGCGCTTACATTTAATCTATGCTGCCTAAATACAAACGCATTCTGCTGAAACTTTCCGGTGAATCTTTAATGGGAGATAAAAATTTCGGGTTCGATAACGATGTGCTGGGTCAATATGCCCAGGATATCAAATCGATCACTGATCTTGGCGTGCAGGTAGCCATCGTGATTGGCGGCGGTAACATTTACCGTGGCATGAACGAGGCTGAAACAGGCATTGAAAGAGCGCATGGAGATTATATGGGCATGCTGGCAACAGTAATCAACGGCATGGCTTTGCAGGCAGCGCTGGAAAGGATTGGTGTGTACACGAGGCTGCAAAGCGCCATTAAAATGGAGCAGATCGCGGAACCTTATATCCGCCGCCGGGCGATCCGCCACGTGGAGAAAGGCCGTGTGGTGATCTTTGGTGCCGGCACGGGTAACCCATACTTTACCACAGATACCGCGGGTTCGCTCAGGGCCATCGAAATCAAGGCTGATGTAATTATGAAAGGCACCAGGGTGGATGGCATCTATACCGCAGATCCGGAAAAAGACCCCAGTGCCACAAAGTTTGGCGTGATTACCTTCCAGGAATGTATTACACGTAAACTGAATGTGATGGATATGACTGCCTTCACGCTATGTATGGAGAACAGTTTACCCATCGTGGTTTTCGATATGAACAAGCCCGGAAACCTGCGCCGGGTGGTCACCGGAGAAAAAGTCGGCACCCTCGTAACAGCCTGATCTTTTCGGAAAAAATGCTTAGCTTACCGTTCGAAAACTTACCGGAACTAATTGCATGATTACTGCTGCTGTCAACCTGACTCTCCTGGAGTCCCTTACCCTTATATTGGTATGCCTGATATTTGGATTAACCCTCTATTTTTTCCTTAGGAGCAGGAAAACGCTTCGCCAGACACTTAAAGCCAGCCGTCAATTTTTTTCAACAAGCAAGCAGGAAGAAAAAATTATTGAGAAATCGCCCATGCAATCCATGGAAGAGCAGTACATCCGTTTGCGTGGCAGGATCATGGTGAAGAATGAAGTGGAACTGCCTGCAGAAAAACACAAGACCACATCAGATGATCATATAGCCCGCGATCTGAAGCAAACCATCTCCCAGCAACAAAAACTTCTGAATACCTATCTCAAAAAAGTTGAAGAACTTGAACAGGAGGGAAAAGAGGAGCTGAAAGCGGAGAACAAGGAATTGCAGAAAGAAATGATGCGCCTGCAGCAGTTACTCGAACATAAAGAAGAAGAACTGGAAGAATTGCAGGAAGAAATTGAAGGCACAAAGAAAATGGCCAGCCGCATTGAAGAAGTTTACCGCGAGTTTGACCTGCTGCAACAAAAGATGGCTTTGCTGGAGCACCAGGCGGGACGTGCCAATGAACTGGCAATGGAACTGGAAGATACACGTCACTCTTACGAAGTCGTGCATAAGGAATTGCTCCGCAAGCAGGAAAAGTTGGAAGAGGTGATGAACGAGAACCAACGCATGCGCATGCTCATGGATGAAGTGGAAGACAAACTCGCTGAGTCAAACCTGCAGCGCCAGCAATTGATCAAAAAAGTACAGTTTCTTACGGACCTCAATAATGATCTTCAGAATATTTCGGATACGAATAAAAAATTACAGACAGAGCTGCGCCGCATTGGTGAATTGGAAAGCATGCTCAATATGATGTCTGAAGAAAGAGATTTTCTTTTGCGCAGGAAAAAAGATAATAAATAACTGCACTTTACCTTTACAGCTCAATCTACCAGATCATGAATGCCGCTATTGCCGACCTGCGCAGGGAATATGCTGTGGAGTCCCTGCTGGAAAAAGATGTGGAATCCCATCCTATTGACCAGTTTACCAAATGGTGGAACCAGGCTGTGAAAGCTGAAATTGATGAAGTGAATGCGATGGTCGTTGCAACGGCATCGGCTGATGGTATGCCATCAGCAAGAGTGATTTTGTTGAAAGATTACAGTCATGAAGGATTTGTATTCTTCACCAACTACAACAGTTACAAAGGCATGCACCTTGGGGAGAATCCTAAAGCCTGCCTGGTATTTTTCTGGAAAGAATTGGAAAGGCAGGTGCGCATCACGGGGCTGGTAACCAAAATTGACGCGTCTTCCAGTGATGAATACTATTTGTCGAGACCCAGGGGCAGCCAGATTGGAGCCTGGGCTTCACCGCAAAGTACTGTCATACCGGGAAGGGAATGGCTTGACCAGCATTATAAAGAAATAGCTGACAGCTACGATGGAAAGGAATTAACAAGACCACCCCATTGGGGAGGGTTTTTGGTAAAGCCTGTAATTATTGAATTCTGGCAGGGAAGACCCAGCCGTTTGCACGACAGGATCCAGTACAGCCTTGAGAATGGATCATGGAAGATTGAAAGGCTGGCGCCGTAAAGAGGCCAATAGCTAATGGCCATTAGCCATTGGCATATCTCTCACGATGCTCAGGCTTTCTTCGCCGGAGGCTGTGCTCCTGTGATTTTTTTATCAGTTGCTGGTCTTGACTTACCGAAAGAACCTTTGAAGATCTTTCCTTTTTTGGTTTTTTTATCACCTCTGCCCATAATATTGTTTTTTATAATTTTTACAAATGTCGTGAAATAAAAAGCTTTCCGCGAAAACGGAAAGCTTCAATCTTTTTTCCTGGTCTATCAGAGTTTGGCAGAAAGTTCTTTACCAGCTTTGAAGCGGGCCACTTTTCTTGCTTTGATCTTGATTACTTCACCAGTTTGAGGGTTACGGCCATTACGGGCAGCACGTTTAGATACAGAAAAAGTTCCAAATCCTACCAATGTAACTTTACCACCGCCTTTCAAAGTTTTGGTAACTGCTTCTACAAAAGAATCTAAAGCAGCATTCGCCTGTGTTTTAGTAACACCAGCGTCATCGGCGATCTTGTTGATCAATTCAGCTTTGTTCATAGTTGAAAATTTAAAAAAGTTTGAGTGCGACAAATTTAGACGGTTTTTGTTTCCGACAAAATAATTTTCTTTCAGATAAAAGGATTATTGAATGGCTTAAAATCCGCATGGGATAAGGGTTTCAGCCAAATGGTACCGATTGTTTTTTTGCGATAAACTTCAATTGATCCTTTGAAACCCTTATCTGTCAGGCAATTCGAAATAATGAATTGCTGAAATGCAAGCCAGATCAGCATTGTAGCGGTTCATCAAAATAAAATTTTTCTTAACATCTATTGCACAACCTGCATCACAGATCTGAAGGCAATAAAATGATTGCCCCATTTTTCATTGGCCAGCGCACGCATGTCAGCAGCATATTTTTCGATGTACCTGTTATAGTTTGCCTTGGAGGAAGCATGATACTGTATCGCATAAGTGGGACCTTCCGTATCATCTACTTCCAGCAGGCGCACAACCTGGTATCTGATAAAACATCCTGTGTTCATAACATCAGGAATGTGTTCATGCAACATCCATTCGAGCCAGGCTTCAGCTACGTCTTCATTCACTTTCACCGTTACATTATAGATCACGGTTGTTTCATCTGCAGCGGGTTGTTGTTCTTTCATAATGCTGGTTGTTTACAGGCTTTCAAGTTCGAGGTACACAGGGCAGTGGTCACTGTGTTTGATATCAGGAAATATTTCAGCGTCTTTCAAATAAGGCTTTAACGGTTCGGTGGCGCTGATATAGTCTATGCGCCATCCTTTATTGGATTGACGTACGCTGGGAAAACGCTGGCTCCACCAGCTATAACGGTGGGGTTCGGGATGAAACATCCTGAATGTATCTATCCATCCATTGCTGTACAGTTTATCCATCCAGGCACGCTCCGCGGGAAGAAAACCTGAAGTGTTTTTATTACCTGATGGATTATGGATGTCAATTTCCTTATGTGCTATGTTATAGTCGCCGCAAAGAATTATGTTGGGATGTTTTTTACGCAGGTCCTGCACATAATCATAAAATTCATCAAGCCACTGGTACTTATAACCCTGTCTTTCATCACCAGTAGTACCGGAAGGGAAATAGGCGTTGATCACACGAACATTTCCAAAGTCAAGCTGCATTACACGTCCTTCCGAATCGCTCACTTCATGACCTGTGCCGCAGGTGATATGATCCGGTTTGATCTTACTGAATACGGTAACACCGCTATATCCTTTTTTCTGAGCGCAGAACCAGTGGTCATGATAACCCAGGTCGTTGAAGATGGATGATTCAACATCGGTCTGTTGTGCTTTGTTCTCCTGGATGCAGATCACATCAGCGGGGTGCGACTGCAGCCATTCCACGAATCCTTTTTTCATAGCGGCGCGGATGCCATTAACGTTGTAGCTGATGATCTTCATGTGGCAAAATTAGCTGAAGAAAGCTATTGGCCATTGGCCATTGGCCTTTGGCTTTCCCGATCATTGCTTAATTTCATCCCGCATGTCTACAGAAAAACTTACACCCAACGCGGAGCCTATCATCAAACCCAAGGAGCATGTTTACCTCGATGGGCCCAAGAGCCGTGGCTATGAGCTGCAATTTGGCTGGCGTGTGTTCAAACAATTCATCATGGGTTTCAGGAAACTGCATTTTGTAGGACCCTGCATCACCGTGTTTGGATCGGCGCGTTTTAAAGAAGACCACGAATATTATATCCAGGCAAGAGAATTTGGAAAACGGATTGCAAACATGGGTTTCACAACCATGACAGGAGGTGGCCCGGGTATAATGGAAGCAGCAAACAGGGGAGCGTTCGAAGGGGGTGGAAGGTCTGTTGGCTGTAACATACGCCTGCCCTTTGAACAGGTGGGGAACAAGTATGTGCATACTTCAGTAACCTTCGAACATTTTTTTGTCAGGAAGGTGCTGCTCATCAAATATTCCTATGCCTTCATCATCATGCCGGGGGGATTTGGAACAATGGATGAATTTTTCGAAACACTAACGTTGATCCAGACCAAAACCATCACCGGTTTTCCATTAGTGTTGTTTGGTAAAAGTTTTTACAAGGAACTCTGGGAATCGATGCTCGACATGGCAAAAAAAGGAACCATTTCCGAAGAAGACCTGAACCTGGTGCTGTTCACCGATGATGTGGACGAGGCTATGGAGCATATCAGGAAATACATCACTACCAATTACAAGATCATGCCCCGGAAGAAATTCTGGTGGCTGTTTGAGAAAAGATAGCCGATGGCCAATAGCCAATGGCCAATGGCCAATAGCGCATAGCTTCAATCATTCATTTAAACTACGAACAATGACCGCCATTCAAATCCTGGGCATGACCGCCGGCAGCATATCAGCCATCACCTTCCTGCCGCAGGTGATCAAAACCTGGAAAACCAAATCAGCCAATGATATTTCAATGCTCATGTTCACTTTCGCTACCATCAGTGTGATCATGTGGCTGATCTACGGGATCATCCTGCAGGATATTCCCATCATTTATACCAATAGCCTGGTGCTGGTCTGCTCCCTCATCATGCTTTATTTTAAATACCGTTTTCGTGTGAAGCCCACAGAAATAAAACCCAAAGCCGAATGAAATTTCAATCCATCATATTTGATCTCGGGGGAGTCCTGATCGATTGGAACCCGGATTATGTTTTTGACCACCTCTTTGATGATCCTGGAAAGAAAAAATATTTCTTTGAAAATATCTGCACTTCCGACTGGAACGAGGAACAGGATGCAGGACGTGAGTTGCAGGTGGCCACCAATGAACTGATCGCCAAACATCCTGAATGGAAAACCTATATCGAGGCTTTTTACGGCAGGTGGGAGGAAATGCTGGGAGGACCGATACACGATACAGTGGATATACTGAAAAAACTGAAAGAGCAGGAGCAGTATAAACTATATGCACTTACCAACTGGAGCGGTGAAACTTTCCCGGTCGCCCTGAGAAAATTTGACTTCCTGCACTGGTTTGATGGCAGGCTGGTAAGCGGTGATGAAAAAATGCGCAAACCTTTTCCTGAATTCTACCAGCTTCTTCTTGACCGCTTTGGGTTGAATGCGGCAACTTCCCTGTTCATAGATGATAACCTGCGCAATGTAAAAGCGGCTGAGGATCTGGGCATCAGGTCCATACATTTTCAATCACCGGGACAACTAAAAAATATCCTGGTAGAGATGAAGCTGCTTCCTGCGGAATTATAAACCTCCGGGTCCCATCAAAGTTTTCATTTCTTCATATTTCCTGGCATCCCGGTTGGCCTTTACCAGTGCTACGATCACGAGGATCTTGATGATAATGCCTCTTACCAGGTTGGAAGGATCAAGAATGGAGAAGCCTACATGCAGGATGATGTAGGAAGCCAGGGCGATGGTGAAGGCGGGCACTGGTTTTTTCCTGCTCCATAAAGCCAGTACCAGGAATCCCACTGCAATGAAAGCATCAATCCCGAAAGCGGTCCAGCCAATTACAGGATCATCTTCCCTGTTATATTCTATTATACCCATGATGAACTGGAGGCCGGCGATCACGTAGAGCCAGATCCGCGCATTCCGAAGCGTTCGCTCGTAGGGTTCAAGATCATAGATCTCGGAGAAAATAGTTTCCTGCTGTTTATCTTCTTCTTTGATGTTGCCTGGCAATTGATCGTTCATGATTTCAAATTGATGAGTTTTGGCGACTGAAACGGGGAGAGAAAAACCAGGAGCACAATTTGCGAAACATCATGAAGAATTCCAATGATTTGAGCTGGTAATTGGCCATTGCAAATACCATGGTCATTAAAACGAGATAAAAAAAAGGCTTCCCAGGGAAGCCTTTTTAAATTATTCCAGTGCGGGTCGCAGCCACCGTTCTGCTTCTTCCACGCTCATGTTTTTTCGTTTTGCATAATCTTCCAACTGGTCCCTGCCGATCTTTCCAAGACCAAAATAATGGCTGCCGGGGTGGGCAATGTACCAGCCGCAAACAGAAGCGGGAGGATCCATGGCCAGGCTTTCAGTGAGACTGATGCCGATATTTTTTGTTACATCCAGCAGTGCAAACAATTTGATCTTTTCGGTATGGTCAGGACAGGCAGGATAGCCCGGCGCAGGCCTGATGCCTTTGTATTTTTCCCTGATCAGTTCTTCATTGCTCAATTTTTCAGCACTGTCATATCCCCAGTGTTCTCGCCTTACCTGCTGGTGCAGGCATTCCGCAAAAGCCTCTACAAAACGGTCGGCCAGGATCTGGACAAGTATCTTGTTGTATTCATCATTCTCACTGATGAAACGGTCAATATGTTTTTTGGCCCCGTGAATGGTAACAGCAAAAGCGCCCATGTGATCCTTCACATTTCCTTCCGGTGCTACAAAATCTGCCAGGCTGAATGAAGGCTGGCCCACTGCTTTTTTCAATTGCTGTCTTAACGATTCCAGTTTTACCTCACCTTTATCCGTTTGCAGCGTGATGGTGTCCTTATTGTTTGAATTGGCCTGCCAGAAACCGATCACACCACTGGCGGTAAACCATTTCTCTTTAATGATCTGTGCCACCATCTTCTGCGCGTCGTTGTACAATCGTGTTGCCTCCGTTCCAAAGATCTTGTCGCTGAGCACTTCAGGGAACCTGCCCGGCATTTCCCAACCAATGAAGAAAGGACCCCAGTCAATAAATTCCGTGATCGTGCCCAGGTCAAATTCTGAAAAAACCTTTACTCCATCAACCTTTGGTTTTACAGGCTGGTAATTTTTCCAGTCGAAATATTCCTTGGTCACCAGTGCTTCTTCATAAGGAATCAGCACCTTGTTTTTTTGTTTGTTGAGAAACTGTTGTCTTAAACCTTCGTATTCTGTGCCCGTGGTCTTCAAAAAATCTTCTTTCTGTTCCTTGTTCAGAAGATTACTTACCACCGTAACACTTCTTGAAGCATCAAGCACATACACCACGCCGTTATCATATTCAGGAGCGATCTTCACGGCAGTATGTGTTCTGGAAGTTGTAGCGCCTCCTATCAATAGCGGCTGTGTCATGTTGCGTCTTTTCATTTCGCGGGCCACATGCACCATTTCATCCAGGGAAGGTGTGATCAACCCGCTTAACCCGATCACATCCACTTTTTCCCTGATTGCTGTTTCAAGAATTTTGTCGGTTGGCACCATCACACCAAGATCAATCACTTCATATCCATTACAACCCAGCACCACTCCTACGATGTTTTTCCCGATATCATGCACATCACCTTTTACGGTAGCCATCAAAACTTTGGCGGCGCCAGCCTGTTCTTCGTTGGTGGTACCGGCGGCGGTATGTGCTTTCTGTCTTTCTTCTTTTTCCAGTTCGATATAGGGGGTAAGAATCGCAACGGATTTTTTCATAACACGGGCGCTTTTCACCACCTGGGGAAGAAACATCTTACCGCTGCCAAAGAGGTCACCCACCACATCCATGCCTGCCATAAGTGGTCCTTCAATCACATCAAGGGGACGTGGATATTTCTGCCGTGCTTCTTCGGTATCCGCATCAATATAATCAGTGATGCCATTTACCAGCGCGTGTTTGAGTCTTTCTTCCACCGATCCATTTCTCCAGGCTTCATCTTTCACTGTTTCTTCTTTTCCTTTTGCCTTTACGGTTTCAGCAAAATTCACGAGCCGTTCTGTTGCATCGGGCCGGCGGTTCTGGATCACATCTTCACAGAGTTCCCTGAGCTGTGGTTCAATTTCATCGTACACAACAAGCTGGCCTGCATTCACAATACCCATGTCAAGACCGGCTTTGATGGCGTGGTAAAGAAAAACAGCATGGATGGCTTCCCTCACATGGTCATTGCCACGGAAAGAAAAGGATACATTACTCACGCCACCGCTAACTTTCGCCAGTGGCATTTTCTGTTTGATGATGCGGGTGGCTTCAATAAAATCAACCGCGTAATTATTATGCTCTTCGATGCCGGTGGCTATGGCGAAAATATTGGGATCAAAAATAATATCCTGCGGATCAAAACCTACTTCTTCGGTAAGGATGCGGTAAGCTTTTTCGCAGATGCTCACTCTTCTTTCAAGTGTGTCTGCCTGTCCCTGTTCGTCAAAAGCCATTACCACAACTGCTGCCCCATAAGCCTGGCAGATGAAGGCCTGCTCCTTGAATTTCTCCACGCCTTCCTTCATGCTGATGGAGTTCACGATACATTTTCCCTGGACGCATTTCAATCCTGCTTCAATGATCTCGAACTTGGAAGAATCGATCATGATAGGGATCCTGGCGATATCTGGTTCTGACTGCAGCAGGTTGAGATAGGTAGTCATGGCTTTCACACCATCAAGAAGGGCATCATCCATATTGATGTCCAGGATCTGGGCGCCGTTCTCCACCTGCTGCCGCGCTACTGACAACGCTTCTTCGTATTTATTTTCGCGGATAAGTCTTGCGAATTTTTTGGAGCCGGTTACATTGGTGCGTTCACCCACGTTTACAAAATTGGTTTCGGGGCGGAGGGTAAGCGGTTCAAGTCCTGATAATCTCAGGTAGGGTTTGATTACAGTAGTCTCGTTCATGATATTCAATATTGATTCACAGCAGCATGAATGCCCTGTGATCTTTTAGCTTGTTTTGGTTATTGCAAAGCAATGATCTCAGGCTTCCGTTATTACCTGTTTCTCCACTACGGGAAGAGGCCTTGGTTTCACATTCTTTACATGCTCCGCAATATGCCTGATATGATCAGGCGTAGTGCCGCAGCACCCTCCCACGATATTTACAAATCCTTCGCGTGCCCATTCTTCCAGGTAATGGCCGGTATCTTCCGGATGTTCATCATACTCACCCATGGCATTGGGAAGTCCTGCATTGGGATAGGCAGATACATAACAGTCGGCCAACTGGCTCAGCTCTTCAATATGCGGACGCATTTCCTTCGCGCCCAATGCGCAGTTCAGGCCAACGCTCAATGGTTTGGCATGATGGATGGAATTATAAAATGCTTCTAATGTCTGACCGCTCAATGTTCTGCCTGATGCATCAGTGATGGTACCACTGATCATGATAGGCAGTTCTGGCTTTTTCTTATCGCGGAAATATTTTTTGATGGCGAAGATCGCCGCCTTGGCATTGAGTGTATCGAAAATGGTTTCGATTAAAAGAAGATCAACACCTCCATCCACTAGACCACTGATCTGTTCATAATAAGCTTCAACTGCTTCATCAAAAGTCAGTGCCCTGTAACCAGGGTTGTTCACATCAGGTGAAAGGGAAAGTGTTTTATTAAGCGGCCCAATGGCGCCTGCAACAAATTTCTGTTCGCCAGAACCCACCAGGTTGCAGGCTTCCTTTGCTATTCGTGCGGCTGCCAGGTTGATATCATAAGCATATTTTTCCATGCCATAATCAGCAAGTGAAATTTTTTGCGCATTGAAAGTATTTGTTTCAATAATATCTGCGCCAGCTTCGAGGTAATGACCGTGGATCTCACGGATGATATCAGGCTGTGTCAGGCACAGCAGGTCATTGTTGCCTTTGATATCCGAGGGCCAGTCTTTGAACTGCTCTCCCCGGTAATCGGCTTCAGTAAGTTTATACCGCTGGATCATGGTACCCATGGCACCATCAATGATCAGGATTCTGTGCTGTAATAATTCGCGGATGTCTGTCATAATATTCAGTTTAATACAGGCATCCCCGGGACTCAGCCCGGCAAATGAGGATTGATAGTGTTGATTGTATTTTAGGCACCCAAAGGCTGATAAACGAGGAAATCCTATGTAGAGTTTCTACGTTTATTAGTTCTGTTGAAGGCCGAACAATAAACAAATCCGCCTGTAATGGGGCAAAGGTAGTTTTTTATGGGGAGAAGTGCAAAGAGGAGAAAGAGAAACAGAAAGAGAGGAGAAACAGAAACAGAGCGGAGAAACAGGGTTATCGGGAGGAAACGTAGCTGTCGATGGGCAGGCGGTTCTGGAGGCTGCGGGCCAGTGTCATTTCATCGGCATATTCCAGTTCACCTCCAAAGGCGATGCCCCTGGCTATGGTAGTTATGCGTGTGCCTGCCGGTAGTTTTTTCTGGATGTAATAAATGGTGGTATCTCCCTGGATGGTGGGACTGAGCGCAAAGATCACTTCCAGTGTGGATTCCTTGGCAACGCGGCTGATGAGTGTTTCAATATTCAATTGTCCCGGCCCTATGCCATCGAGCGGAGAGATCACGCCGCCCAGCACATGATAAGTGCCGCTGAATTGCTGTGTGCTTTCCAGTGCAATCACATCCCTGATATTCTCCACCACGCAGATCATATCCTGTTTTCTCATGCTATTAGAGCAGATGGAACAGATATCCGCATCGGCCACATTATGGCAGCGCTGGCAAAACCTGATCTCGGTTCTCATACGGCTGAGCACTTCGCTGAAATGCTGCACATCACCCGCATCTTCCTTCAATAAATGCAATACCAGCCGCAGGGCGGTCTTCTTGCCGATGCCCGGCAATTTGGCGAATTCATTCACCGCATTTTCCAGTAAGGAAGAGGAGAATTGCATAGGGGGTAAAGGTAGGAAAAAGCCAATGGCCAATGGCCATTAGCCATTGTTAAAGCATAATCTCAAACTCATTTTTCCAGTCAGGCTTGATCGTGATGGTGCGTTCAATGGGTTGTACGATCTCTGGCTGGCGTTTTCCTCCAAAGAAGCGGCCGGGTGTCCATTTGCCATCACCATTGCTATCATAAAGTATGCGCAGGTTGTATTCTCCCGGTATAAATAGGGCCTGGCTGAATACCGCATCGGTTAACGGAACAGAAAACACCACGTTGTCTGATTGTACAAATTGCAAAACCGGTTTTCTTTCAAGTTCAAGGTTGCGCAATCTCAGGCTGAGCTCTCCGTAATCGGTTATTTTTTTAGTACTGAACCTGATGGTATCGTTGGCCTGCAACCTGCGGCCTGCTGTATCGGATGCGAATAAACTGTCAAGCACCAGGTGGTACACGGCACTGTCAATCCAGTTGGTGCGGATGGTTAATATTTTTCCACTGGTATCAAGCGAACTGCTGAAGGGTACCGGGTTGAATGTACTGTCGGTAAAAAGCCCGATGCGGGTGCTGTCATAAGTTCGCAATGGTACCTGGAAGTTGAGATGGAGGTCCTGCAACAGGTCCTGCTGACCGGAAACACTACTGGTATATCGCAGCCTCCTGTCCTCCGTCGGTACCCGGGCTGGTGTTTGCCCGGCTGCTTTCCGGGGAGCAGCCTTGTACGCGTACATTATCACGGAGTCTTCCTGTCCTGCCATTACAGTGGTGTCGGAAAAAGCAAAGAACTGGGCTTCATTATACCGGCGGTTCTTTCCATCCCCTCCAAGTATATAGATGGCAAATGCTCCCTGTGGCAGGTATCGGAAACGGAAATTCCCGTTGCGGTCCACGCGGGTCATATACGGTGCTCTTTTATTTACAACCGCTGAATCAGACAGATCGCGGTAGAGCACAGCCAGCAAAGTGGTATCTGTGCCACCAGTTTCCGCAAGCGTAACCCGGCCATTGATCTCAAGGGAGTCAAGCACGGGCCCTGTTGAAAAAATATAAGTGAAGTTCTGCAGCACATTGCTTTCATTCACATCTACAATGGCATTGCCGAAATTGAGTACATAGGTGGTGTTGGGTTCCAGTGAATCACTGAAAGGGATCACAATGCTTCTTGCACGGACTGTGATCTTTGGAACATTCTCAAATGTGGGTGTGAAAAAAAGATTGTTGGATACATCTCTCAGGTCCACATACTCATCAAAGCTGATGGTGATGCGCCTGCCGCGAAAATTGACAGTTGAATCCGGCGGATCAATCTCCACCACCCTTGGAGGAATGGAATCCCTTGGTCCGCCTGAAGGCGGAATGATATTGGCGCAGCCGGTTGAAAAACCCGACCAGCAGGAAAGCGCCACCAGTAAAATAATAAAACCAGGGAATAAACCTTTCTTCATCCGTGACAAACTTACATTGTTTGCCAGCGATATGAACAGGCTTACTGTGAAGAGACTCTAAAATTTCAGCATCACTCCTCGCGGGCTGGCACCAGGTCAACCGGTTCCATTTCCTCTATTTCTTCGTGCAGGGATACATACATCTTATGGTCCTTCACAAAATTGCACCAGTAACAATCCGGCTTTCCGCAACCTTTATAAAAATCATGAGCCTGTATTTTTTTCCAGGTATCAAGAACCTGTTCTTTCACGATGCTTTCATGTTCCGGTGTGATCACCAGTTTTTTCTCATCGAAGGTTCCATTGTCCCTGGGTTCGATAAAAAGAAAACTGATACCTCTTAGATTTTTCTGTTTGCCTTTCTGGTGGTCAAAAAGAAATTTATAGAAAACGCCTTGTCTCCAATAATTGCCACCTAGTGGTTTTTTAGGATGACCCGGTTCTGCAAATTCCTGCCGGTTGGTAGCCTTATCCAGGCTGCCGGTTTTAAAATCGGTCATGATCACATCATTGCCCCAGTACTGGAGTTTATCAATGAAGCCTTTTAATGGAACTTCTTCCAGGAGTGCTTCCATTGGCACCTCCGTCCTGATGAATTCACCGCCTGCTGAAGAGAAATAGGATTCATGAAAGGCAGTGAGACATTTGATCCCGTAATCCGTAAAACGTTGCAGGCTTTCCGGTGTAAATACCTGGCGGTTGTTATGAATATGGTACCGGAACCTGTTAAGCAACACATCAAGGGAAGGATAAACCCTTCCTGATTCCATCATCTGGTTATAATAAAAACTCAAAGCATCGTGCATGCTGGTTCCAAACTGGGCGCTTTCATTGAACGCGGATGGGATCCTGATGAGCGAGGTATAATAAAATTTGATCGGGCATTCGAGGTAGTTGTTCAGCGCTGTTACATTCATTTTGAATCCGGCCAGTAGCTGGTCTATAAAATCTTTTTCGGCTTTTTCCAGCTCGGGAAGTTTTACCAGTCCATACCTGAGCGAACTGTAATGCAGCCGGGTATTTTCGTCAACCGGGTAAGTAACTGCCTTGTGGTTCTCCGTCATTTCAGCAATGAAACGTGAGGGTTCCAGGGCTTTCCCTTCATTGGTGAAACAGGGATAGGAAATGAATAGATATTGTTCAGCCCTGGTAGCGGCTACAAAAAACAACCTGCGCAATTCTTCTTCTTTTTCTTCCGGTGTTTCCTTTGAAAAAACATTGGGCGGAAGCCTGAACCCCTGGGAGGCCTTCCTTTTTCCTTCCCAGAGAGCCGAGTAGCAACCTACCAGGAAAACATATTGGTATTCGAGTCCCTTGCTGCCATGGCAGGTGAGCAGGTTCACTCCTCTTTCATTGCCACTGGTTTGCACAAGTGGAATCGGGATCCCGTTTTCTTCCAGCAGGTCTATCTGTTTTACCAGTCCCTGGAGCGTGAGATCCGGGTTACGCCTGCATTCATCCTGTACGTAATCAAAAAAACCATTCAGCATCTGCATGAGCCAGGCCTTGTCGGGCTGCTTCATGATATAGGCCAGGATACCAGCTTCGTTGAACAATACTTCAAACCATTTGAGCAGGGGAATATTCGATGCATCGCGTATAAGCCTCTCCAGCAGGGTATGGATGCGTACCAGTTCGTCGGTTTCTTCATCACCTGAGAATAATTTGGATTGCGCTGATGCAGCCTGCACGCCCAGGTATTCCCTGATGGTGGCCGGCTGGTCTTTTCTGGCGTTTCGCTGGTTGAGGTAAACTTCGTTGCTGATAGAAGCGATCTTCAGTGGCGGTAGTTGATGAAAATTATGATGCATCCATTCGAACAATAATGGTTCCCCGCTATACGGAATGGTTTTTTCCGCGGTAACATAGCGCGGATAGGCAAGGATGTTTTTAATGAAAGTTTCCTTGAGCAGGTTGATGGATTTGCGCGTATAAAATGGAATGTTGTTCAGTTGCAAAAATTTCTGCAGCTCATCACCTGTTTTATGTTCTTTATAAATGACGGCGATCCTGCCGGGAGGCACGCCGTCTTCAACCAGTTTGCGGATCTCTTCTGCTACCATGATGTTTTCTTCAAATTCATTGGAAGCACACCGGATCTGTGGAACCAGGTCCAGCCCCTTGTAATCCTCACGGGACGATTTAAGAATTTTATTGAGATCCTTATACTGCAAACTAAGCCGCTGCGTATTGTTTTGTATCAGGGCATGCGCGTAATCGAGAATGGGTTGTACACTGCGGTAGTTATCGGTTAGCACTACGCGCAGCAGGTCGGAATATTTTTTGGAAAGCAAAAGCATGTTCTCCATGTTGGCCCCCTGGAAGCGGTAGATGCTCTGGTCATCATCACCAACAACAAAGAGGTTGGGACTTTCATCCTGCCAGAAACTCACCAGCAATTCAACCAGTTTGTTCTGCGCACCGCTGGTATCCTGGTATTCATCCACCAGTATGTACTGGTATTGTTCCTGGTAGCCTGCCAGCACATCGGCGTTGGTTTCAAAAACCCTGAGTACCCAGTTGATCATGTCATCAAAATCATAGCGCTGCCTGGCTTTGAGTATCTCCTGGTATTTTGGAAAAGCGCGGACGGCCGCTTTGAGCTTTTCCATTTTTTCCAGTTCCTCCTTTCCTTTAGCGGTCAGCTCGAATATGCCTTTTCTTGCCTTGATCTTATGCTGGAAAGTTTCCGGGATATGATCCTTAATATATTCATCGATCTTTTTGAGCAAATCATCCACATCAAAACTTTCCCGTTTGATGATGCCAAAAAGTTCTTTCAGGTTACGTGTTTCATAATAGGCATCGGCCTTATATCTTTTGAGTGGATTGTCATTGCTGAAACTGTCGATCAGTTCCATGAGGCATTCAGTTTGCTCAAGTTCATTCAGCGGCTGCAATTCTTTTTTATGGAAGAGATGCATGTTCTGCTGGATCACCATATTGCAGAAGGAGTGGAAGGAATGAATATGAACACTGTATGCATCCGCGCCAATCATATCAATCAACCGCTTGCGCATGGCCAGCACACCGGCGTCGGTATAGGTAAGACAAAGAATGTTGGAAGGGAGGGAATCTGTTTCCAGTAAGATCTTGCCAATGCGCACACTTAAGATCTGTGTTTTTCCTGTACCCGGACCCGCAATCACCATCACCGGGCCTTCGATCTGGTCCACTGCTTTTTTCTGGAATTCATTCAGCTTTACATATGCTTTTTCAAAATTCTGAAGAAGTTTTTCTCTCTGGATAGCCATGATGTAAAGGTAGTTGGTTTGCTAGAAAATTTAGTAAGAATTGCCGGGAAGGCCAATGGCTAATGGCCAATAGCCATCGGCATAAAAAAACCGGATCTCACGACCCGGTTTGATTTTTTTCAGCAAGCAAAAATCAACTCTTCACGTGCTTGTTTACCACTTTCGCAAGTTCAAACATAGAGATCTGGTCTTTGCCAAACACCGGTTTTAATTTGGCGTCAGCATTAATCATTCTCCTGTTCTTTTTGTCCTGCAGGTTGTTCTTCTTAATATAATCCCAGATCTTTTTAACGATCTCGGTTCTTGGCATTCCTTTGTTACCGATCACTTCCGCGAGTTGAGCGCTTGGATTGAGGGGAGCCATAAAGGCTGCATTAGGTTTTCTTTTTGCACCTGATTTTTTTGCTGCTTTCTTAGCTGCTTTTTTTGGTGCGGCTTTTTTCGCTGCTTTTTTAGGAGCTGCTTTCTTAGCTGCTTTTGCAGGCGCTTTCTTAGCTGCCTTCTTAGGAGCCGATTTTTTTGCTGCTTTCTTTGAAGCTTTTGCCATGATAAATAGAATTTAGAGTTAGTAAGAATTCTTTACTGCTCACTAAATTAGTGTTATCTGTTTAATTCTTCCAAGAGAGTTTTCCATAATGTCAATATCTTTTTTTTACGGGTCCCTCCATTGGGGCTATCCGGGATAACTCATTCGCCATTTCATTGGCAATCCGGACATCGTTCCGGGCATTTTTTCAGCGTTATTATGATGTAAAAAACCATTCAGGGAAAAGGTCTAATTTCCGGTTTCATGGATGCGTTGAGAACTGTTGAGATCAGCCGCTACATCACTCCCCTCAGGGAAGGAGGATCGCTGCCTGCCATTGTGGAAGCGGATGATGGATTCCTTTATGTGCTGAAATTCAGGGGTGCCGGCCAGGGTATCAAAGCACTTATCGCGGAGATCATTGGTGGTGGTATTGCCAGGGCGTTGGGTTTTCGTGTACCTGAAATTGTACTGGCAAAGGTAGATCCAGCCTTCGGAAGAACGGAACCGGACGAAGAGATCCAGGACCTGCTGAAAGCAAGTGCGGGTCTCAATCTTGCCCTGCATTACCTCTCGGGCGCCATCAGTTTCGATCCGGTTGTTGTTAAGGTAGATGCGCAAACAGCATCCAGGATTGTGTGGATGGATGCGCTTATTACCAATGTTGACCGGACGCCAAGAAATACCAATATGCTGATGTGGCGCAAGGATTTATGGCTGATCGATCATGGTGCCGCACTGTATTTTCATCATGGTGGCCATAACTGGGAGCAGGCGTCGAAGTCTGTATTCTCCCAGGTAAAAGACCATGTATTATTGCCATGGGCTACTGAGATCAATGAAGCAGATGCCTATGGGCGTAGTTTGCTCACAGAAAATATAATCAAAGAAATTGTTGCGCAGGTGCCGGCTACATGGCTTACTACCGATCTCACCGAACAGGAAGCAAGAGGCATGTATGAAAATTTTTTGAACACCAGGATTAGCCAGTCAGCTATTTTTATAAACCAGATAGAGGATGCCAGGAAAGCACTTATTTGAATATGCCGTTTTACGGGTGGTGCCCCGCGTGGAGCGGGAAGAATTCCTCAATGTGGGTGTGGTACTGTATTGCCGCGACCTTAAATTCCTGGATACCCTCTTCACCATCAACCAGCAAAAACTTTCTGTTTTATGCGGTGACCTTGATTGTGCTGAAGTGGAAGAACATCTTAAATCATTTGAAAAGATCTGCAGGGGAGACAAGGGGGGCGGACCAATCGCTTCACTTGATGTGGCTTCCCGTTTCCGCTGGCTTACCGCCACCCGCAGTACAGTGGTGCAGGCATCTAAAGTGCACCCGGGGTTTTGCGATGACCCCCGGGAAACACTTCAGCAGTTATTTGAGAAACAGGTATTATAATCAGAAAGCTTTTTTCTCAGGTTCTCCAACAGTTCCTTTCACCACGATCCTTTGTGAATCGTCCTGCAACACATCATCAAAGAAAGTTTTCACCTGCTTGTAATCCTTAGCCAGGATCTTATGATTCTTCAGCACCAGCGTAGTGGATGTATAGAGTGCATTCTCTTTTTCATTGAACCAGGTGGCCGATTTGTAAGTGGCGTAATCACACTTCAGTTCTTTTTCCTTTGGCATGGCATCCATGGCAAAACCTTCCGGAAGCAGGATGACCGTAGTATCTTTTTTTACAAATGGATTGGGAAAATAAAAATCCAGTTTCCTGTTTTCATACACAGGCAGCTTGGAACTCCAGATCTTGTTGACCCTTGGATTGATGAAAAATTTGCTGCCTGAATTGAATTCAGGTAGTTTTCTTACCGCCATCTTCAGGCTGGTAACATGGCCCCTGTCATTGGAAGCTGATTCAAAAACGAAATCATCGGGCTGTTTGAAACCAAGGAACCATACGATCATGTTCTTCTGGTCATCCTTATTGTCCTTGAGCATGTCAAAGATCACTTCGCGGTACCAGCCGGTGCTGGTGATCTTTGTTTCCGTAAGTGCGGTCAGGTCCTTATCCATTTTCACTTTAGTAAAACTGGTAAAGGAATTGGCAACGGCTTCACTTTTAGGTGTGGCTACCAGTACACCTCCGGTCTCGGTAAGCAGCAGGGCATTCCTGTTTTCGGTGAACGTGCCCAGTTGTGCAAAATCAGCGGTGTTACTTGTACATTCCAGCCAAACAGAATCCTTTTTGCCAGGAACACAGAGTATGGCGTGGTTGAAATTATTGGAAGGAAAATCCGGGTCCACCGGCTCCTGGTTGTATGCCGCGTTGATGATGGCCACATGGCTCCTGATGCCTACGGCTTTCAGCGCAGCCTTCATATAATTGCTTAGCGCCTTACAGTCACCATATTTTTTTTCATCAGTAAAAGTTGCTGAAAAAGGTTTGTATCCGCCAATGCCCAATTGTATGCTCACATACCGGAAATTCTCCTGCATGTATTCATAGAGTCGCCTAATCTTTTCCCTGTCGTCCGGCGCATCTTTCACCAGGTTTTGAAAATATTGCTGCCTTTCCGCAGGAAGTTCGTCCATGCCCTTGAAGAGTTCATGGATCCATCCTCCGAAGCTGTTCCAGGAAGTGAGTTCACCGCGGTAGCCATAATGAGAGAACTTGTCAGCAGCAATCTTCACATGGGCGAAGCGTGTTTGTGATGCCACAGCGCCTTCTTCATTCTCAGCAGGAGGTATATTTTTTACCGACCATTTATAAGTTTTGTATTTAGCATCTTCAGTTACTTCCGGTTTGATTTCCGTATTCACCGCCTTGTACCGCAGGTTGATATCTGTTGGGATCTTTACCGTGTAGCTCGATTCAATGGTGCTTTCCTTGCTGTGCATAAAATGGTAGGCAGGGAAGTTGAGGGTGCTCTGGAATTTTACTTCGTAGCTGATCTCCACCGTAACCGGGTAAGATGGCGGAGTTATCACCAGGTAGGTAATATATCCATCATCAATCAAACCTTCACCGATGGCCTGCACATTCAAATCTTTCTTTTTGTAGCGGTTCACCTGTTTGCCGTTTTTGTCCAGCACCCTGATATCGGCATCGGTGAGCACATTGTACTTGCTCGTATATTCCTGGAATACCAGGTGCCCGCGGCCTTCTTCGTTGAGCACTGTAAACACTTTTTTCACTTTCATCTGTGATTTCTCTATGCTTTCCACTTCCAACACGGTATGGTCAAGATGCGTGATCACGTTGGCTTTGGCTTTCAGGTTTTCAGGCACCGCAGCCAGGTCGTAGGGATTCTGTGCCCAAATGGAAGCTGTTGCCAGCAGGGCCAGCACAAAGAGCCCCGATTTTTTTATCAATCGCATTATGCTTTCTTTTTGCGTACAACAAATTGTTCATTCAGCAGTTCGTACAGTCGCTGGTAAAATTCCTGTAGCTGTCCGTACTGGCTTGCGGGGTAGAAAGGTTTTTTGAAATCGAGCATGATCCGCGTTTGCAGCATGCCCGAAGTAACCTGGGAAACCCTGGAGATCACGATGCTGGTATCAGGCATGATCATTTTCACATTCTTGGGCAGTTCATCAAATTCATAACCTTCAGGCAGGTTGAAATATCCATAAATGGCATAACTCTGGTTGCAGCCAAAGAATACATCAGAGGTGCGGCTGTCGGAAACAAAGGGATTGTTCTCCAGGCCGGAAAAAATATTCACTGAAAAATACTGGTAATCACCTGCTGCGTTTAATGGCTGTTCGAACTTAATGTTCTGCACCAGCGGAAGGCTGTCGGAGTCAAGGTTCTTGAATGTAACATCTTCCACATTGATATTGCCGGCAACGCTGGTCACATATTTTTCCATGTATTTTTCCTTTCCTTTTTTAGCAGCTTCCAGTCTGCCAATCCGGGCATAATCATAGCTGGAAATATCCACTTCGCCTTTGAGTTTACCATCGGCCTGGATGGTACCTTTCACCATCATTACATTTTTGGCAATCATGTCATCCTTCCATAAAGTTCTCCAGCCCCACTGGTTGGTTTCCAGTTTTTCGATCACAAGACCTTCCGTCATCATGATGTCGGCAGGAATGAGGTGAGCCGGGTTATTTTTTTGGGTGGCATCCAGTACATATTCTCTTTTATCGATAACTACGTAAGCCATCACTTTGTCAAACTGCAGGAAACCGGGGTTGTCGAAAGTGCCGGCATCTGCTGAATTCACCACGCCATTATCATGAGAGCTAACCAGTACGGGATGTGCATTAAGCCCCGCTTCCTTGAGCAGGTTCACCAGGATCAGGTTGATCTCGCCAAGGGTTCCTTTTTTATCTTTCCAGGCATTCCTTACCCCATCGAGTGCCCAGATGCCTGTAAATTCATTCCAGTCCATATTATCCTGCACATACTTATATATGCATTTCATTCTTTCGTAAGGCGCAGTAAGAGTTGAAAGTTTCTGGTCAAGATCAGCAGTACGCGGGATATTCCTTTTCACCTGTACGCCAAAATCCTCATCTTCCATCAGGGCTTTGATCACCTGCATCCAATTGGCAACGCGGTTGTTTCTTCTTCCATCAAGGTTATAAGCGATCACCTTTGTTTCAAGACGGTCGCGGTAATAATCTTCATTAATCACGAAGGGTTCACCACGCAGGCCGGGCACATTACTCATGGCGTAACGTTTCACGCTGCGGTTGCCTTCCATGTCGTTCTTTGATTCGTAGCTGCGGTTGCAGAAAGGGATCACCGCTACTTCGATCTCTTCGGGAAAATCAATTTTAAAATGACTGTACTTAACGGGGATCGGTTTCTGGAAATACCAGTCGATCAACCCGATGCCAATATGCTTGTATTTGTATTCGATCACCGAACCCACCTTCACATCAGGGAGGGTAAAAATCTTTTCAGAAAACCTTTTGTTCAGCTTCTTATCGTAGATCAGTTTTTTGTCAATCTTCGATACCACTACCTTCCCGGCAGCATCGAGGTTATAGGTCTGTGCGTCAAGGCTGGTAATTTCCTGTGAGCGTCCTTCGGAATAATAAGGCAATTTCACATTGGCCCAGTTCAGGCCTTTCTGGTTCAGGATCTTGATGCGTACGCGTTTCTGCATTTCCATACCTTTTCCAAAAACGTATTCGAGGCTTCCGTCTTCCACCAGTACCATGGCTTCGGCTTTCGCATCAAAATCACATTCTTTGAGATCCAGGTCGGCTTTGCTTACATCGCCATAAGCTGGAAGGTTGGGATTCTTGTCTCTGTTTTTTTGGGCCATGGTGCTCACAGAAAGGAGCAGCAGGATGGCCAGGCTGGCTGTAATTCTCATATGTATATCAGGCTTTGCCTGTTTAGTTTTGGTATACCAAGCAATGTCGTCTCGAAATATATAAAACATCTTTTATCCGGCCAATGATTACAGGGAGTTTCAAATAAATTCTAATCTTACCTCATCAGTAGATCATATTTCTTCCATCCTGGGGTTCAATCATCATGCACTATGTAAAGAATCCTGTTGCAGTATTAGCCCTTAGTTTTGCCCCATGGAGATTGGCATTTATACGTTCGCGGATACCGGCACCCACCCGGTATCGGGTGTGAGGATTGACCCGCGTCAGCGACTGGAAAACCTGGTGGAAGAAATTGAACTGGCCGACCAGGCAGGACTGGATGTATTTGGTATTGGCGAACATCACCGCACCGATTACGCGGTCTCTTCACCTGGTGTTATCCTGGGTGCAGCGGCGGTGAGAACAAAGAGTATCCGTTTGACAAGTGCGGTCACCGTGTTAAGTTCAGATGATCCTGTACGCGTGTTCCAGCAGTTTTCCACTGTTGACCTGTTATCAGGTGGCAGGGCCGAGATCATGGCCGGGCGGGGATCCTTCATCGAATCCTTTCCCTTGTTTGGTTATGATCTGAATGATTATGATGCACTCTTTTCCGAAAAACTGGAACTGTTGATGGCTTTGAATAAATCGGAAAAGGTTAGTTGGAAAGGAAAACATACACAAACCATTTCCAACCGCGGTGTATATCCAAGGCCGGTACAGGACCAGCTACCCATCTGGATTGCAGTAGGTGGTACGCCTGAATCGGTAGTACGTGCAGCTACCCTGGGATTACCCATGGCACTGGCCATTATTGGCGGCATGCCCTCACGTTTTGTTCCGCTTGTTGACCTTTATAAAAGAGTGTACACAGAGGCCGGGCACGATCTCTCAAAAATGCAACTCAGCATCAACTCGCATACTTACATTGCTGATGATTCGAGGCAGGCGCGTGATGAATTGTATCCTCCATACGCGGAAGTAATGAACCGCATTGGCCGCGAAAGAGGATGGCCGCCTTCCAGCCGGCAACAGTTTGACGCATCCACTTCACCGGAAGGTGCCCTGCTTGTTGGCAGTCCGCAGGAAGTGATCGACAAAATCCTTTATGAGAAAGAACTGTTTGGGCATACCCGCTTCCTGGCGCAGATGGCCCTGGGTGCCATGCCGCATGAAAAAGTGATGCGAGCCATTGAATTATTAGCTACGAAAGTGGCACCTGTGGTGCGAAAGGCCGGTAGCTAATAGCTATTGGCCAAACCACTCTACCTCCCCGATCTCAACATCTCCGTACTGGTTATTCATCATTACATTCCTGACCTCTATTTGCTGATTGCTACTGCCAAAGCCGCGGTAAGTGATGATCCTGTACATCATGGGTAAATCCTTATAGCCCCCGTAATATTGAAGGCTGATCCTGTATTTGCCTTTCATTGCGTTTTTGATATTGTATTCAATACTGCTGCCATAATACTGATTCATCAAGTACCCGCCATTCTTTGTCTTCACCCTGTATTGATTGCAAATGGCTCCCCCGGGTTCTTTTACCCTGGCTGATACATCATAACTATTGCTGGATGTGACCACGATCCGGAGGTCAACAGGCATAGGATTGAGCATCGTGGAGGGAACGAATGAAAAATCAAGATCCTTATTGTGAATGCTGATCATGGCATTCATGTCATTAAGCAATTTTGATTTTACAGGCAGGTAATGGTTTTCATATTCTTCCATGTTCAGCGTGATAGCCGTGTATAATAATCTTACCGCCTCCTCAATTTTACCCTGCTGGTAAAGACTCCAGGCAAGATCGCTATAGTTGCCAAGGTTTTTAGGTTCATTCATAAGCAGGTTGCGGTAAATTTCAGAAGACTTATCGAATAGTTTCCAGCTTTCAAAACTGTAAGCGATTGCCCTAAGTACGGAAGACTCGCCGTTGCTTACCTCGGCCGCGTTCAGGATGATTTTAGTGGCATGAGCAACCAGGCCGTTTTCAAAAAAATGTTGGGCAACATCAAGGTAATAGTTGGGATGTTCGCCATATTCCAACCGCATTTCCTGGTAGACAGCCCATTTCAAATTCAGGCTGGTTTCATTTAATCTCACCAGGTAATCTTCATCCTCCATATCGCGGAGCCTGTATTTACCATACTCACTTCCCCGGTTCCTATATTTTTTGGATGTGATGAGAATTACACCATTCACAGCCCTCGATCCATAAAGGGCAGCGGAAGCACCATCTTTCAACACAGTAACAGATTCAATATCATCCACGGAAATAAAATCATTTACATTTCCATCAAGGGGAATCCCGTTAAGCACATACAATGGCTGGTTGTTCCCCGAAATGGAACTCATACCCCTGATACTGATGGTTGCTGATGAACCGGCAATACCATTTGACTGCGGGCTGGCCACCACACCAGGTACCCGGCCAGACAGCACCTGTGCCAGGTCATTGCCGGCTACCATCTGCCGGGGATGATAATAACCAACGGAACCTGTGAATGCGCTTTTTCTCATATTGCCATAGGCTACAACTACCACTTCTTCCATTGAGTTTTTTCCATCCAGGTTGCCACCTGGCATTGATGATGAAGCTACCGGTGAGGAATGATTAGGAGACTTGGTCTCAAGTGCAATACTGTTCGGGTTGTGACCATAGAGGGCTAGCTGGTTGTTGTGATGATTCAGCACACCATTGATTATGGCTGCTGCATCAAGTTCCCTCATCGTCTTTTTTTTCGATTTGAATGAACGGGTGATATAACCTTGTTCCGCACATGCTGCTTCCAGTTCTTTGGGTGGAGTGATCTGGTACCTGATGTAATCTTCGATCCGTTCCAGTACGATATATGCTGTGTACTGTGTAACGATCTTTTGTTCCATTCCAAATTCAAGGAGGTCTTCCCAATGCGGATTTTTAGTTGAAATATTTTCCAGCATGTTGTACCTGTCAATACCCCAGGCCCGGCAACCTCCATTTTTCCGGAGACTGAATTGTTTCCTGGCATACTCAGCCTGCCTGTTGCCATAAATGAAGGTCAGCGTATCATCTTTTTGCAGTTCACCATATACCAGCCATTCATTGGCATTGCGGCTGTATTCAAAAACTGCTGAACCATTGGATGACTGAATATCCAACAGTTTATTACTGGTTTGCGAACCTAGTTCAATGGCCTGTGGTACGGTTAACCTGGAAAGGTCGATGAAACTTCCTCCACTGTTTCCAGGGAGATTTTTCAGGAATACGGTATTGTTTTGCAGGGAAGAAGAAATGGTAAAGAGCGGCTTGTAGGCGCTGCCAGGCAGGGCTGCACCGTAAGACTGGAATCCGTCACTGAAAACCATCACCGCATCATGATCCTGGTTCCCGATGTTCAACTGGTCCATCCTGGTCACACCATCATATTGAAGCTTGTTGATAAAATCGATCCAGTCACGGCCATCCCGTGGATAAAATACCCTGGGTTCTGATGTGGTTTCGCCAAACGTAACCAGGGTAAGCATCCCTGTATTGTTACGTTGCATGTATTGCTTCAGGAAACTGGTCTCGCGGGCAAGGTTTCTTCTCAAACCAGATCCTGAAACATCCCAATACACCAGTAATTTTCGAGGTGATAACGGTAAGGTTTCGGGCACCTGCTGTGAAATCCTAGCCGCGAAAAAAGTTTTGCCATCCTTTTGCTGGGTACAATAAACATTTGATACTGCCTCCATTGAAAAAGCAATGGGCTGGTCAAGGGATTGTTTCCCTGCCTTCCACTCCAGCAACCCGCCTCCCTGCTCTTCCATAAAAGGTTGATGAAGGATCATTCCTTTTTCCGTGCGGGGACTACCACAACCGGATGTTTTTATAGTAAGGTCAAACTGTTTGGCTGAATCTTTTTTATTGAAACCAAACCTGTATAACAGCCTGCCGTTTTGTTTCACCAGCTTTTCATGAATGGTCATGGTAATGCGGCGGCTGCTGCGTGCGGGCACCGGGTAAATATTCAACCTGTAGTGATCTTTTGATTCCTGGGTGATAAGTGCCGGGTCAATGCGTTTTCCTACAATGGTATTGTAGGCATTGGTGGCTTTCCATTTTTCTTCGATGCTTCCATCACGGAATTTTCCATTGAGGTCAAGCTGGAATGCAGTGATCACCTGGCCAGGTTGTAAGGAAAAACGGAAAAGGCCTTCAATTTCCTGGTCCCTGTGATTGAAAAATTCCATCTCTACAAAACTGACCGCGGTAAAACAATCCGCTTTTACCGACATGGATATTTTTTTGATCTGCATGGGTTGGTCCAGCAACCTTCCCTGTGCGTTCACAAGCAGGCATGCGAATAGTGTATGCCACAGCAGGAGCATCTTTCTCATACATTTGGTTTTTATCAGGATGCTTCATGGAATCGTATTACATAAACAGTAAATAATTTTGCAACCAGTCCCGGCAATAAAAACCATAATCCCGTATCATGAAAATCATTACATTCATTGATTACACGAATCAAACACTTTGAAAATAGTTTTGGAAAAAGAACGCCTTTACTTCCTCGATGAAGGTGGTGAGTTGGGAGAGATTATCAGGAATTACAACTGGAAGTCCAGCAACCTCGGTACACCTGAAAGCTGGCCCTCCAGCCTGAAAACAACACTGGGCATTATGCTCCATTCTGCCTTTCCCATGTTCCTTTTCTGGGGAAAAGAGCTCACCTGTTTTTATAATGATGCATACAGGCCCAGCCTGGGGGCTGAGGGAAAACATCCTGCTGTGGGAAAGCCTGCTACCGAAGTATGGCCTGAGATCTGGGATTTCATTTCACCTTTGATCAACCAGGTGATGAACACCGGCAAGCCTGTATATTTTGAAGACCAGTTGATTCCTTTTTACAGGAACAACCAGATAGAAGATATTTACTGGACCTTCAGTTACAGCCCCGTCTTTGATGATGAAGGGAAGGTGAATGGGGTATTTGTTACCTGCTTTGAAACCACCAGCAACGTTATAACATCAAGAAAGCTGGAAAAAAGTGCCAGCAATCTCAATAATATTATCCTGAAAGCACCGGTGGCCATGTGCATTTTCAGGGGGCCTGATTATGTAGTGGAAAATGCTAACGAGAGAATGCTGGAATTTTGGGGTAAGCCTGCTGTAGAAATCCTTCACAAACCCATTTTTGAAGGATTACCGGAAGCAAGGTCACAGGGTTTTGAAGAACTACTTCATAAGGTCTATTCCACCGGTGAAACACATACTGCTTATGGAGTGCCCGTAATACTTCCCAGGAATGGTGAAATGAAAACGGTGTACGTAAACTTCGTTTATGAACCTTTCAGGGAGGAAGACGATTCCATTTCAGGCATCATGGCAGTGGCCACTGAAGTGACTGAGCAGGTGGAAGCGGGAAAAAAACTCCAGGAAAGTGAAGAAAGGGTCCGTTCCATTATTGAGAATGCCCCATTCCCGATTGGTGTTTACATTGGACGTGAAATGCGGATAGAATTCGCGAACCAGTCTATCATGGATGTATGGGGTAAGGGCTATGATGTGGTGGGTAAAACCTATTTTGAAGTACTTCCGGAATTGAAAGACCAGAAAGTGTATAGCCAGCTTGATGAGGTTTTTACAACGGGTGTGCCCTTCCAGGCCAAGAACCGGAGGATCGACCTGGTGGTGAACGGGAAAAAGCAGATCTTTTATTTCAACTACATTTTTACTCCCTTATTTGACGCGGAAGGAAATATTTATGGTGTGATGAATACCGCCGCTGATGTTACTGACCTCAACGAGGCCAAGCAGCAGGTGGAAGAAAGCGAATGGAGGTTCCGGCTGCTGGCTGATTCCATGCCGCAACTTGTGTGGGCTTCCAACAATGATGGTGTGTTCACTTATTACAACAAGGCCGTGCTGGAGTATACCGGCATCGAGCAGGAAGACTGGAAGGAAAAAGGATGGTTGCAGATCGTACACCCTGATGAACAGGAAGAGAACCTTGCAAAATGGAACGAAGCTTTACTGAGTGGAAAAGAGTTCAAACTGCTGCACCGGCTGCGCAACCGCAATAATGAATACCGCTGGCATCTTACCCGTACCATTCCGCAGCGTGATAAGGAAGATGCACTGCTGATGTGGATCGGCACGAGCGCCGACATACACGAACACAAAATGTTCGAAGAGGAACTTACCAACAAGGTAAAGCTTACTACGCTGGAACTGGAAAGCTCACAGACCAAGGTGCTGGAATCATCAGAGCGCCTGCGGGCCGTATTCAATTACTCCCAATCGGGTATGTTCATTTTCAGTCCCATTAAAAATGAAGAGGGTGAAGTAATTGATTTCCGTTTTGTTATTACCAATCCCATGTTTGCTTCTTACGTTGGACAAACACCAGAAAAACTTAACGGTGACCTGGGCAGCAAATGGTTTCCCGGTTATATGAAGAACGGTGTTTTTGATATGTATAAGAAGACCTATGTTACCGGTGAAAGCCAGCGCATGGATCTTCATTACAATGTTGACGGGCTGGATGTATTTCTTGACCTGCAAAGTGTAAGGATGGGTGAAGAAGTGCTGGTTACTTTTACTGATTACACCCAGTTGAAAAAAGCACAGTTCCAGATGGAGAAATATGTAGATGACCTCAAACGCAGCAATGCCAACCTGGAAGATTTTGCTTATGCGGCCTCGCATGATATGAAAGAGCCCATCAGGAAGATCCATTATTTCTCCGACAAGATCAGGAATAGCCTGGGCGACCGTTTCGAGGCTGATGAATTGAAGTATTTTGAAAGAATGGAAGCAGCCGCGAAGCGTATGGGCGACCTGATAGATGATCTTCTTTCTTATTCACAGGTGAGCGTAAAACCCAGGATGCTTGATGAGGTGGATCTGAATGATATAGTGCGGCAGGTGCTTGGCGATCTTGAAATTGAGATCGAGGAAAAAAAGGCAAAGGTTGTGGTGAATGACCTGCCCGTGATCGTTGCCAATAAAAGGCAGGTGCAGCAGGCGTTTCAGAACCTGGTAAGCAATGCCATCAAATTTCAGAAACAGGATAGTGATCCTATGATCTCGATCAGCAGTTCGCTGGTAAAAGGCGCTGACCTGCCATTAAATCTTACCATGGATGACCAGCAGCGGATTTT
>JAEYUA010000211.1 GCA_023433755.1 Bacteroidota bacterium
TAGATAGTGTAGTCAACCAGAAATCATTGTTCTGAATCTTTGTCTGGTAATCCTTCTTCAGCGTTTCTTTTACCTTATCCAGGTCTTTTTGTTCGATCTTTCCTTCCTGTACATCTTTGATCAGGTCAAAAAGTGCAATCGTCAGTTTATCTACATTCTCTGGACCGCAAGGCAAAGTTGACTGGATCGTATAATGCACATAAGGACGTTTCTGGATGCCGCCATTGAAGCCGCCGCCGTAGATTCCGCCCATTTCTTCCCTCAGCTTTTCAATTACCTTGATATTGAGCACATCCAGCATGGCTTTCAATGCGAGATTCTCTTCAGCATTGTATTCGGTCTCACCCGTCCAGGTTACATTGATCATGCTCTGGGCTTCCTTTCCTTTTTTGATATTGGCATTGATCACGCCTTTCACAGGCCTGATGTTATTGTCCTTAAACGTTGGCTCCATTGGTTTTGCCGGTAAAGAACCCAGGTATTTTTCAAACAGGGGTTTGGCTTTGGCCAGGTCTACATTGCCCACAAAAGTGAAATGCATACCATGCGCATTACCAAAAACCTGGTTGTAAATCTGGAGCGCTTTTTCCGCAGTTACCTTGTCCAGTTCTTCTGCTGTAGGAATCTGGTTCATCCAGGGATTACCATTATACAGCAACTGGGTTACCGTATCCTGGTAAAAGGTTTGTGGATCAGCTTTGATAAACTGAAGATATCCTTTGATGTTTTTGATATAGGCACTTACAAGAGCGTCATCCCTTCTTGGATTGGTCATGTAAAGATTCACAAGTTGGAGCATGGTCTCAAAATCCTTCACACTGCTGGTAGCTTCAATGCCTTCTTCATGATTATTGAGGTAAGGTGTTACACTGATGGTTTTACCTGAAAGGAATTTTTGCAGGTCGGTAGGACTCATCTCACCAACACCCATCAATTGCACAGCCTGCGCCGCGCTTTCTGCATTGGCTTTATCTTCCAGGGGAAATTTATGCCACCCACCAAGACGCATGGCATCCATGGTAATCTCATCATTTTTGAGAGTTGTTGGTTTAACAGTGATGGTCACCCCATTACTCAGCACCAGGTTAGTAGTTCCAAGCTTCTCATTTTTGGTTTCCGCAGTGATCTTACCTGCCGCCAGGTCGCCGGTGGACAGTTTATCAGCCACTTCTTTTTCTTCGTAAGCGGTCACCTTTTGTTTGGTGGCTGACTGCACCTGTGCCAGCAGGTCCTCGTTGCTAGGAAGCTCGGATTTTTTACTGGCAGGTCCCTGGACAATCACAAAAGGACTGGAAGCGCCCGCTGCTTTTTTCGCAATGGCATTTACTTCATCGAGGGTAATGGTTGGTAAGATCTGCTTGATAAAATTGTAATGATTTTCTGTTCCAACAATCGGCTGGCCGGCCAGGAAGTGCTGCACGTAATTGTTCACAATCTGCCCTGACTGCAACTTATCTTTTTCAGCAAAAGATTTTTCAGCCTGGTTCATCAGGCTGGCCTTGGCTCTTTCCAGCTCTGACTTAAGAAAACCAAACTGCCTTGCTCTTTCTGTTTCGGCATACAATGCATTCAATGCTTCCTGGGTAGTGCCACCACCTACAACGGCGTAGGACATGGAAGCATCGTAACCGCGTATGAACGGCACCTTACCGGTAAAACCATAGAGAAAAGGAGGATTTTCCTTCTGTGCCAGTTCCTGCAAACGCTGGTTCACCATAGAGTTGGCCAGGTCGTCAACGATATCAGAACGGTAATCACCCCAGGTCTTGATTTTTTTGGAAGGCTTCATGTAATTGATCATCTGAACCATTGTATTGGGCAGCTCTTCATCTGTCAATACCATCGCTGCTGTTTTAGTCCTTTCTTTTACAGGTATAATGGCTGGACGCACCGGTGCATTCGCCGGGTTTTTATACTTGCTGAAATGAGCCTTAATCTTTTTCTCAGCTTCCATGGGATCAAGATCACCTACCACGATCACTGCCATCAGGTTGGGACGGTACCACTGCTTGTAATAACGTTCCAGTGTGGCATATTTAAAATTCTGCAGGATAGAGTCTTTACCAATAGGAAGACGCTCAGCATATTTGGATCCTTCAAACATTACCGGGAAATACTGGCGCATGAGCCTTGCGTTGGCATCCTTGCTCAGCCTGGATTCTTCCAATACCACACCTCTTTCCTTATCAATTTCTGTTTTGTCGAGCAGGTTGTTGAAGGCCCAGTCTTCCAGTACGGTAAATCCTTTCTCCACCACCTCAGGATCCGTGGAAGGAATGGGCAGCATATAAACCGTTTCATCGAAACTGGTATAGGCATTCAGGTCGGCACCGAATTTCACACCCACTTTCTGCAGGTAATCCACCAGTTCATTCTTGGGAAAATTCTTGGAGCCGTTGAAGTTCATGTGTTCCATAAAATGCGCAAGGCCCAACTGGTCCTTGTCTTCCAGGATGGAACCAACATTGATGGCCAGGCGGAGTTCAACTTTTTTCTCCGGCTTGGCATTCTTACGTATGTAATACCGCAACCCATTAGGAAGGGTTCCCACTTTCACATTGGGATCAACCGGGATCGGTTGCGCCAGGTTGAACTGGCCAAAGCCCTGGTAACTGGTTAAAAGGAATAAAACGGCACATAATCTGAGAATCAGCTTCGATTTCATAAGCAAAAAATTATTAGGAGCGTAAATATAAAAGAATTGATGAATGCAAAATAAAATAGAAAAACTCCCGGCCCCGGGAGTTTTATACAGATGGAAAGAATGATTTACCGGTTGCTTTGACCTTCCTTAAATTTTGACTCGGCCTCTTTGGCTTTTTTGAAATCAAGTACCACACCATTAATGCAGTACCTGAGGCCTGTTGGCGGAGGACCATCATCAAAAACATGTCCCAGGTGAGAGCTGCAACGGCCACACTGCACCTCGGTGCGTTTCATGCCATGGCTGTTATCCGGGGTATAAATGATGCTGCCTTTGCTCACCGGCTGGTAAAAACTGGGCCAGCCGCAGCCGCTTTCAAACTTGGTATCACTTACAAAAAGGGGATTGCCGCATACGGCGCAGTAATAGGTTCCTTTGTCTTTCAGCGTTTCAAGTGGACTGCTCCAGGCTCTTTCCGTTCCTTTCTGGCGGGCAATGTAATAAAGGTCAGCCGGGAGAATCTTTTTCCACTCCTCCTCGCTCATGTTCACTTTGGAAGTATCTGTGTTGGAATAAACCGGGTTGTTTTTGTTGGACGTATCCATAGTTTTATGATTTTGGGAATAAGTGCAAAACTGCAGGCAGAGGGCCAGGGGCAGTAAAAACAGGGCTTGTTTCATCATATTAAAGTTACGCAGTAAGCGCCGCCCCGGATGGCAATGATTTGTGAAAGCTTCCCCTCCCCTGTTTTCCTTATATTTGTCACTAAAGGTAAGTCAATAAGAATGTTCAATTTAATCCTGTTTGGCCCTCCCGGAGGCGGTAAGGGTACGCAAGCTGAAAAGATCGTAGACAAATTCGGGCTCATCCATTTATCAACGGGCAATCTCCTTCGCCAGGAAATCTCTGAAAAGACCCCTCTTGGACTGGAAGCTAAAAATTTTATTGATAAGGGACAGCTTGTTCCCGATGAGGTAGTGATCGGCATGATCGACTCCTGCCTGGAAAAGAACGCGGATGCCAAAGGTTTTCTTTTTGATGGTTTCCCCCGTAATCTTGCCCAGGTGGAAGCCCTGGATAAATTGCTTGACCTGCGCAGGAATAAGATCAATAAAGTGGTGAAACTGGATGTTCCCGATGCCGAATGCCTCAAAAGGCTGATGAAGCGCGGTGAAACCTCCGGCCGCTCCGATGATGCCAGCGAAGCCGTGAATCAGAACAGGCTCCAGGTCTATCATAATGAAACGGCTCCCTGCGCCGACTATTACCAAAGCCAGAACAAACTGGTAGTGGTTCATGGTGTTGGTACCATTGAAGAGATTTTTGATTCCGTTTGCAAGGCCATTGAAGCGGAGATCAATGAAGTGACCGAGCCGGCAGGGTAAACCACCCTTTCACCGATCAATACCAGCCATGAATGCAGATAAAGAGAATTTTCTCCGAAACAGTCTTATTCCCCTGTTACAGAAAATCCCTACCGGCACCAGGCCGCTTTGGGGTAAGATGACCTTCCAGCAAATGGTGGAGCACATGGCAGAATATACCCGCATTGCTTCAGGCAAGATCCCTTATGTTGATATTATCACACCTCCCGAATCGCTGGAGCGGATGCGCAATTTCCTGGTGAGCGATAAACCTTTCCGGGAAAACACCCCAAATCCCCTGATGCCGGAAGTGCCGGCTCCCGTAAAGAATCCCTCGCTGGAGGATGCCATCAAAGAATTAAAAACCGAACTGGATTATTTTTTCGATGTTTTCGAAAAAAACAATCTGCAGGTCACCCGCAACCCATTTTTCGGCGACCTGAATTTTGAACAGAATGTTCAACTCCTGCACAAACATGCAGTGCATCATTTGAAGCAGTTTGGGGTGGGGGGTGGGGGCCAGTAGCCATTGGCCATTGGCTATTGGCTTTAGGACCGCGATTCTTCCAAATTATTCATCCATAATCAAAGCCGGGCATTTCCCAGGCCCAGCGGGCCGGCATATCAGTAGCAGATGTAATGAACAAAGGAAAATGAGCCCCAGCGGGGCGGCATGTAAATGTCTCCATCCTGATCTAAAAAAAATCTTTTGTTCAATCCAGTATCAATCTCACAACCAATTTTCATTTCTCCCTAATCCATCAATCCCAAAAATCAAGGTTCAGACAATCCCATAAATCAAGGTTCAGACTTCACTCAGGCCCATAGGGCCGGCATATCAGTAGCAAACATCGAACCCCGGCAAGACGAGCCCCAGCGGGGCGACATGTCAATGTATCCCCTTTGTTCAATCCGGTATCAATCGGACAAGCATCCCACCATTTCTCCCTAATCACTAAATCCCAAAAATCAAGGTTCAGACAATCCCCTAAATCAAGGTTCAGACCCTATAATAAATAATGTACGCATCTTGTTTTTTTGTTGACAGGCCGGCTACTTACTTTCGCTGCACGGACTTTAAATCATTGCTATATGAAACTAGGAAACTATATCACAGGCAACTGGATCACCGGCGACGGCGAGGGCCAGGCACTCTATGATGCCGTTACAGGCGAAACCGTGGCCCATGCCAGCACCAAAGGATTGGATTTTGCTTCCATTCTCCAATACGGAAGAGAAACAGGAAATGCAGCACTGCGTAAAATGAGCTTCCATGAAAGAGGCAGAATGCTCAAAGCACTTGCCATGCATCTCATGAGCAAAAAAGAACAATTCTACCAGGTGAGCTATCATACCGGCGCCACTAAAGCCGATAGCTGGATCGATATAGAAGGCGGCATCGGGAATCTTTTTGCGAATGCTTCCTTAAGAAGAAAATTCCCTGATCTTCCTTACACTACTGATGGCGATCCTGTGGGTCTCAGCAAAGCCGGCAATTTTATGGCCCATCACATCCTCGTTCCCAAGGAAGGTGTGGCCGTTCATATCAACGCTTATAATTTTCCTGTGTGGGGCATGCTGGAAAAATGTGCAGTGAACTGGCTTGCCGGTGTACCTGCCGTGGTGAAACCCGCCAGCATCACTTGCTATCTTACCGAAGCGGTTGTAAGGGAAATCATCGCTTCAGGTATTCTACCGGAAGGAAGTCTTCAACTGATCTGCGGCAGCGCGGGTGATCTGCTCGATCATGTAACGGCGCAGGATGTGGTAACCTTCACCGGGTCCAAATCCACCGGGCTGATGCTCAAATCACATAAAAGAATTCTTGAGGAATCGGTACCCTTCAACATGGAAGCCGATTCCCTCAACTGTATTGTACTGGGTAAAGATGTTACTCCGGGAATGCCTGAATGGGACATCTTCATCAAAGAGGTAAGAAAAGAAATTACAGTGAAGGCCGGGCAAAAATGCACTGCGGTCAGGAGAATATTTGTGCCGGAACATTTGCTGGAAGATGCTTCCATTGCTTTGGGTAAGGCATTGCAGCAAACTTCTGTCGGCAATCCTTTGAATGATAAAGTGCGTATGGGTGCTCTTGCGAGTATGGGACAAAGAGATGAAGTAAGACAGAACATTCAAAAACTGCTGGCCAGCTCGCAAATGGTTTATGGCTCGCTCGATAGCGTGGAAGTGATTGATGCCGATGCAAACAAAGGAGCTTTCCTTTCACCGGTTTTATTATTGAACGATCATCCTTTTGCATCTGAAACCGTTCATGATATCGAATGTTTTGGACCGGTCAGCACACTGATGCCGTACAGGGATATGGATGAAGCCATTTCACTTGCTAAAAAAGGTAAGGGTTCATTGTGCTGCTCCATTGTAACGGGCGATGACCGCCTGGCAACAGAATTTGTGGTAGGCGCTGCCACGCATCACGGAAGAATACTGGTGCTGAACCAGGATTGCGCGAAAGAAAGCACCGGCCATGGCTCACCGCTGCCCATGCTGGTACACGGAGGACCGGGACGTGCAGGTGGCGGCGAAGAAATGGGCGGAGTCCGGGGGGTGAAACACTATATGCAAAGAGTGGCGATCCAGGGTTCACCAACCAGCATTACAGCTATCACACAGCAGTACCAGCCCAATGCCAGGGGACAAATTTCAGAGGTTCATCCATTCAGGAAATATTATGAAGAACTGAATGTGGGTGACCAGGTCATCACCCAAAAAAGAAAGATCACCAGCGAGGATATAGATGCATTTGCGGAATTAAGTGGCGATCATTTTTATGCGCATAAAATTGATACTGATTTTTCAGGAACCATGTTCGAAAGGCAGGTGGCCCATGGATATTTCGTGATGAGCCTTGCAGCAGGTTTATTTGTTGACGGCAGCGAACTTGGACCCGTTTTACTGAATTATGGTATTGACGAACTTCGTTTTACCAAACCAGTTTACCCGGGAGCTGAATTGCACATAAAATTCACCTGCAAGGAAAAACTGCCACAGGATGCAAGGGAGGAAACCGACATTCCAAAAGGCATCGTGAAATGGCTGGTGGAAATGATTGATGAAACGGGGGAACATGTGGGGATTGCAACGATTTTGACGATGGTGAAGAGAAGGGCTGTTGGTTAATGGATATTGGCCTTAACCAGACGGGTTTCACGCAAAAGCGCAAAAGAAAAAAGACGCAAAGAAAATTCTCTGCGCTACCTCTGCTTCTCCCTTCGCCAGCAATAGCTTTAGCGACGGCTGGTTTTCTCTGCGGTGAAAGAAAATATAAAAGCAAAACGCTACTAGACAATTAAAATACTTACCTCATGAGCAAAGACATGATCAACGGCTATGTGAATACAGAAACACATAATGGCATCACCACCATAGAATTCTTTCACCCGCAAAGCAATTCATTACCCCACCGCATCCTGCACGAACTCGCCATTGAAATACACGATGCCGGCGCTGATGCGGCAACCAAAGTGATTGTATTACGCTCAGGCGGCGAGAAAGCATTCTGCGCAGGCGCCTCATTTGATGAACTTACCCAAATTGAAAATGAAAAAAAAGGATTTGAGTTCTTCTCGGGTTTCGCCAATGTAATCAATGCCATGCGCAAATCACCCAAACTCATTATCGGCCGCATTCATGGTAAATGTGTGGGAGGAGGCGTTGGACTGGCCGCAGCAGTGGATTATGCCATCGCGCATGAAAGCGCTGATATCAAACTGAGTGAACTTGCCGTAGGCATTGGCCCCTTTGTAGTTGGACCTGCAGTTGAAAGAAAGGTCGGGCCTTCCGCTTTTTCACAACTCGCCATCGATGCTTCTCTCTGGCGCAAATCCGAATGGGCAAGAAGCAAGGGGTTGTTTGCAGAAGTCCATCCTACCATTGAAAGTCTTGATGAATCTGTACAGCGTTTATCCAACCAGCTTGCGCATTCCAGTCCGCAGGCCATGGCTGATCTCAAGAAAATTTTCTGGAAAGGAACAGAAGACTGGGATCATTTATTATTCAGCCGTGCAGAGATCAGCGGCCGGCTGGTGCTGAGTGATTTTACCAGGGAAGCGATCAGGAAATTTAAAGAGGCTAAGAAATAATAAATACAGGAACCGCGAAGGGTGCTAAGGATCAGACTCTGTTAAACACTGGTAACCCAACGCAAAGGAGAACGCTAAGAGTCAAAAACTATTTGAGCACGCTGAGTACTGAAATCATGAACGTGGAATTTGAAGAACCATCTTTGCGCCTCTTTGCGCCTCTTTGCGTTCTTTGCGGTTTCTGTATTCTTTCACCGAAATGAACAAAGGAAAATTGAATGTTTAACATCCTTCATTAAACATCACACTAAAACCGGTGACCTTATTATTGGTTAGATAGAATACAATCAGTTTTCCATCCTCGCCATGCAGCCATAATGTGGATTTGGTTTTGCTTTTGGTTTCATAATCATCTTCATAACCAGGAAGGATGTAGATCATGTAACCTTCATACGCGGAAATAATCTTCAGCTTATCATCTCCAATGCCAATACCTGATTTGGTTTTGAGCGTGGGGCCATTGCTTTTGATCTCGTACACAATAAAGCCCGAGCTTTTCTCATTCATGTAATCCTTATCCATAATGATCTGGTAAGGAACATTTTTATAGATGATATCAAGCGTATCGCGGTCCCAGTCGTCTTTCCTGAGAAGTTTAACGAGTTTGAGAGGAGACCCTGTCAATTTTTCCACCTGGGCCTTTGTCATCCCCACCTTAAAATCACCAATGCCACCCAGGGTTACTACAGGTGCATTTTGTGCAAACGATACCTGTGAAAAAAAGATGAGCAGCAGCAGCGGTATATGTTTCATGACATTAAGATACTAAAACTATCAGCCAATAGCCATTGGCCATTGGCTATTGGCTACATATACAACCCCCCATCCACACTAATCACCTGACCCGTAACATAGCTGCTCATTTCCGAAGCCAGGAAGAGGGTAGCATTGGCGATGTCCTCCGCGGTGCCGAATTTTCCCAGGGGAATGCCAGCCTTGTATTTATCTGCCTGTTCACCTTCTTTGAGGTAGGAGGTCATATCTGTTTCAACAAATCCCGGTGCAATGGCATTGCATCTCACATTCCTGCTCCCCAGTTCTTTTGCCACGGATTTGGTGAAGCCGATCACGCCGGCCTTGGAGGCGGCATAACTTCCCTGGCCCGCGTTACCCATCAATCCAATCACAGAGCTCATATTGATGATGCTGCCGGATTTGGCTTTCATCATGGGACGGATCACCTGTTTAGTCATGTAGAAAACACTGTTGAGGTTTACTTTGATCACATCATCCCATTGTTCCTGGGTCATGCGCAGTAATAAATTGTCTTTTGAGATGCCGGCATTGTTCACACAAACATCCACGCTTCCGAATTCCTTTACCACATCATTGACGAAAGTTTCACACTGTGCAAAATCACCTGCATTGCTGCGGTAGGCTTTGGCACGTACACCAAGCCCTTTCAGTTTTTCTTCAAGCGCTGATGCCTTTTCAGCACTGCTTTCACTAACATATGAAAAGGCTATGGCAGCGCCGTGTTCAGCCAGTTTGATAGCAACACCTTCACCAATTCCTCTTGCGGCGCCCGTAACAATCGCAACTTTTCCTTCCAGTAATTTCATATGTTGGGTTTTAGTTGAAGCAAATGTAAGAAGTCAGTTGAAAGTTCAAAGTTGAAAGTTGGAAAAGGCTGTTGGCTATTGGCCATTGGCCATTAGCTTGGGTGTATCAAAGAACAATGTGATTTTTTACCGCAGAGAAAACCAACCTTCGCTAAAGCTATGGCTGGCAAAGGGAGAAAAAGGAGGCTACGCAGAGGCGAGAGGCTACCGGCCATTGGCTGTTGCGGTTTGAACTTTGAACTTCCGACTTTGAACTTCTGACTCCTTCAGCCGCTCCATTCCAACAGCCTCCAACTTTGAACTTTAAACTTTGAACTGGACTACCGACTTCTGACTTCCGACTTCTGACTTAAATAAGATGAATCGCTACCACAAAAAGTATAAACTTATAAACCCACTGAATAAAAAACGCCATGATGATACAGTAAAGCAAGGAATAAATTACAGCGTACCACCACTTGAAACCAAAAAATTTACGTGTGGCAATGAGCAGGTAAATGAAGCAACCGCTCAGGATCATCAGGCCGATCCTGCTTTCATTATTAAAAAAAGATTCTGCTCCCAGCTTTGATCCCAGCATCACCAGCAGCGGCAACACAAGGAAACCCCAGAGAATAAAAAAGGAACTGATCTCGATACTGAAAACAAAATGATCGAAGTAAAGGCGTCGTTTTTTGAAACCCATCATCCAGGAAAACAAACCCATAACAGGTATTACCAGGAACAATAGAAATTTGGAAGTCTTTTCACCTTTCCGGTGAAACAGGTCGGCAATAGCTTCCTGGTCCAGGTTTTTTTTCTGCATCACCGCCAGCGTTTTTTTCATAGCCCATTCACCGTACAGGTCATGCTGCACATGGTACTGCAGCCGCATGTTCAATCCTTCGAACAATGGAAACAGCAGGTAAATGATCACCAGCATCAGGAAAAAGGAAATAGGTTTGAAATATTTTTTTCTCAGTCCGTTGCAATAATCAAGAGAAAGCTTTCCTGGCCTCCTGATGACAGCGCCAAGGGTATTGAAAAAAGTTCCTTCAAAATGCGTAGTAAAATGAAAGGCATCCTCAAACAGGTGAGGTATGTACTTATCCTCTTCCTTATGAACTTTTTCACCGCACTGGTTACAGTATTTGCC
>JAEYUA010000237.1 GCA_023433755.1 Bacteroidota bacterium
CGTTAGATCCATACCCCTACCCTGTTTATTGTATTCCGTAACTGTTCAATAATTGTTTGTAATGTTCGCTGTTGCGCCTCCTGATACTTTCCTTACCTACCAGGTCCTGGATACGCATCACACCATCAATGATGGCTTCGGGGCGTGGAGGACAACCCGGCACATACACATCCACCGGCACTACCTGGTCGATACCCTGCAGTACGCTGTAACTATCGAAAATCCCTCCGCTACAGGCACAGGCGCCTACTGCCATCACCCATCTTGGTTCTGCCATCTGCAGGTACACCTGCTTTACAACAGGAGCCATTTTCTTGGCGATGGTACCCATCACCATCAGCAGGTCGCACTGGCGGGGTGAGAAGCCCAGTCTTTCAGAACCAAACCTGGAAAGATCGTAATGCGAGGCCATGGTAGCCATGAATTCGATACCGCAGCATGAAGTGGCAAAAGGAAGCGGCCAGATGGAATTTTTCCTGGCCAGGCCAACCACATCGCTCAGCTTCATTGCAAAAAAACCTTCACCCTGGTGACCCGGAGGCATTTCAGCAATGCTGATATCCTTTTCCAGTTCTTTTTCCTTTATGTTGAATGATACAGGACGTGCCATAATAATTGATTTGAATTTGAAATCGAAATGTCTATTGAAAGGATTCAATAGTCATTCCAAACCTCCTTAGTCCTCCCATTTCAAAGCACCTTTCTTTACGATATAAATGAATCCGCAAAGGAAGAGCGAAACAAACATGAAAACGGCCCAGAAACCACTCCAGCCCAATTCACGGAAATTGACCGCATAGGGATAGAAAAAAATCACTTCCACATCAAACAGCACAAACAGGATGGCGACAAGAAAATACTTGATTGCCATGGGTTGACGGGCCTGACCATGGGATTCAATACCACTGGTAAAATTCTGGAGCTTATCGGAAGTAACCCTTTTAGGACCCAGTAAATGGGTCACGAACATCAGCAGGCCAATCAGTCCTACTACCAAAATCACCTGCAACCCGACAGGAAAATAACTACCCGAAGAATTGATATCGGTGACCGTTTTGGAAAAATCTGCTTGTAATAGATGAAACATAGTCTTTCAAATGGGCAGGCAAAAATAAGCCAGACTTTAGAACTTTCCTTTAATATTTGGCGAAGGCCAGTCATGAAAAAAGCCTTCCGGGTGGAAGGCTATGAATTATGATAAAGGAAATTACTTACCTGTTAACTTCCTGTTTTTGTATTGCTGTTCCTGGAATTTGACGAAGAAGTAGATTTCGGCCCCGCGGATTGTTTCATTTTATTGACCACGGGCCCCAGAACATCCTTGATCTTCGTAAGCGTTGCATTGGAAGGATCGAATCTTAATCCCTTTTCAGCATATTCCAGTGCTTTATCATACTCTCTTTTTTTATTGGTATAATAAAGAGCAAGCGTTGTAGAAGCAAATACACCCTGGGTTGCATAACGTACGGTATCTGTCAAAGCAATCTCAAGCGTTTTTACTGCAGGTTCTACAAACAGGCCTAAAGGATTTTCAGCCGTATCAATCGCGTTGAGTGCCCGTACTCTCCAGTTATAACCGTAAATGCTATCCGGCTCCAGTTTGATGTATTCTTTTGAAATACTGTCGGCACGCTGGTAATCACCTCCCAGATAGTAAGGAATGGCCATATAGCTGATTAACTCGGTAGGATGCGTATAGGCATTTTTAGCTTTACGCAAATCGTAAGATTTCTGCCTTAACTGGGCCTCGAAAGTTCTGTCGCCATTGGCTTTCGCATCGTCAATCCACTCATTAAGCAGGGTCAACTGCTTTGGCAGGGTGGTATCAATTTTCAGGGCTGCTTCAAGATCCTGCATTACAATGGCGGGATTATTCTTTCCGCAGGTTTGCGCGTGAATGATGTAATCCGAGCTCAGGAGGTCATCATCACCAGCCTTTGTAAAAAACTGGTTGATGTATTCGCAGGCAGCGGCTGTATCCTTCGCACCCATTGTGGCCACGGCGAGCGCCCTGTACACTACGGGTCTTGGATTATTATTCGTTTTTGTAACAATGTCCTTAAGGGTCACAATGGCATTGCTGTATTTCTTCTGAACGATATCGGTCTGTACCCTCAGGTAAGCATTATCCGGGCTGGGATCGGCAGTTTCTTCATATTGCTTGGCCAGTGCTTCCGCCGTTGCGAAATCAGCCTTACCAAACAGGTTGAAATTATAAAGTTCAACATAGGCAGGTGCAAAGGCAGGGTCTGCCTTGATAGCCATGTTCAGTTGATCAGTAACATTGGTCCATGCATCGGGGTTTCGGTAGCTGGACTGCTGTGTTCTGTAGAGCATGGCAGCACGGTAGGGTGCTACTGCAAAAGCAGGGTTCAACTCCAGCGCCTTGCGGTAGGCAAGAATGGCATCACCACCCCTGTTGCCTTTCTTTTTATAGGCATCACCAAGGTTCAGGTAGATATCCGGATTTTTGGCATCACGGTCAGTAGCCTCGGTGAGTTTGGCAATGGCGTAATCCAGGTCGCCGTAAGGCTTGCTGGCAGAGTATGCCATTACGTTAGCACGGCCTACGGCATTGAGGATGTCAGGATCATTACCTTTCCTGCCTTTGCTGGCATTGATGGCATTTTCAAAACGGGCACGGGCCTCTGTTTTTTTACCTTCCAGTAATTCAACTGAACCCATACCCACCATCAGCAGCGGGGCATTGCCATTGGTCATTAATGCTTTTTCATACAATGATTTGGCACCAGCCAGGTTATCCTGTTCAATCAGGACCTGTCCCAGCCAGTAAGTAGCTTCGAGGTTATTAGGGTTAGCAGCCAACAATTTTTCAAAAGCGGCTTTGGCACTTTGATAACGCTGTGCATAATAATGATTAACTCCTTCCGGTATGGACTGCGCCAGTGCTGTGAACGACAGGAAAGCAGCGAAAAATAATAAGATGGCTGTTTTCTTCATGTGCTTTTCTTTTTTTGATTTAAAATGGTTCTGTATGTTTATTTACTGGTTGTTAATGTTTTCGCTCAATATCACCTCTCTTACGTAATTGGGCCATTTTACCGGCATGAGAGAAGCCCTTCTGAAAATCAATTGTCCCTTCTGCATATCGAGAAGGAATCTTCCAAATGCGCTCCCCAGTCCCTGGTGACCTTCTTTAAGTATATAGACCAAATCACGTACCATAGGGTAGCTTTGGGTATATATAAAATATTGTGAAGGCTGTATATAATGGCCTGCACTGTCGGTGCTTTCAAGGTAGGCGATCCTCAGTTTGCGCCTGTAGGCTAATTGTGCCGTGTCTTCTTCATTGCCGATCCAGCTATATCCAATAAAGCCGACCGCATTGGGCACTTTGGAAACATAATCTATGACACCAAGGCTATTGCTGGCCGCTGCAACCTTTGATGATAATTTCTCCCCGGCGAGCACGGAATCAAGCATAAACCGCACCGTACTTGTTGCCGAGCTGCCATCAAATACAGGAATTAGATTTTTTTTAGACTTTCCTGTTAAAAGCTCCTTAATCTCGGTCATGTTATAAAACGAATCCGCCGAAGACCTGTTCAATAATACAGCAACCAGGTCGCGGGCCACGAGTTCGCTTGATACAATGGTTTTTAGTGAATCTGAAACATATTGCTCCTCTTCCCTGGTAGCCTTCCTGGTAGCTATCACCATCCTGATGGAATCTACCAGCAGGTCACGCAGGCAATCTGCTTCCGGTTTATAATGAACTATGATCCTGGCTTCAGGATTTTGCGAATGAAATACTTTAACCTGCGCATCCATCACCGGCCGGAATGTTTCATCGCAACTGATATGTATGGTGCCACTGTTGTAGGTATCACCTGTTTCATTCCCTGTGTTACTGCATCCTTCACCTAAGAGTACAAAAAGGATCAAAATGCATAAACCTGCTATCTTATCAATCATTTTTGAAATAATCCTTTTTATATCCTTTATACATTCTCCATAAACCGTAAATGATAAATAAGCCCCCGATTGCCATATCCAGTTTGCCGGGTTCACGGTTCAGAATTTTCACATCACCCATTCCGTAAGCGATAAAAAAAACGCCTACTATAAAAAAGAAAATTCCACGCACCCAGTCGAGCACTGATTTGGTCTTTTCTATCTTTTTTCTTTCGAGTTCCTGAAAATCTTCCTGCATAGCTGCTATTGGGTGGAGCAATTTAAAACAATTTTACTCTTCCACTCCCACAAATGTGACCGGCTGGGTAAATGAACGCGCTACAGGAATGTTATTCTGAATCGCGGGTTTCCATTTGGGCATCCGTTTCAATACTCTTATCACTTCATTGTCATACAATCTTCCGCCAGACTTCGCTACTTCAAATCCTGTCACAGTTCCGTCAGCCGCTACCTGGAAGCGGATCATCACCGTTTTCTTCTCACCTGCTTCAAGAGCCGAAGGCACTTCCAGGTTGCGTTGCAGGAAGTCGAGCCAGGCTTTCAAACCTCCCGGGAATTCCGGTTCTCTTTGTATAGGCGCATCAACAGGTGCATTTGGTTGCATCATTGTGCCTAGTTCTTTGCCAGGCGGTAGCGCTGGTGCAACATACGGCACCGGTTCAGGGCTTCCATCCATTGTAACATCAGAAACATTAATAATAAGATCCTGCGCTACCATTGCATTCACAGGTGTTCTGTCAACCAGGCGGAAATTATCATGAAATGCCTGCTGTGCCACTGCAGGTACCACTGGTGGACGCGGAGGTGCAGGAGGAGGGGGTTTTAATTCATCTTTGGGAATCACCACCGTGAGGAGTGTAAGGTCTTCTTTTGCCTGCGGGGGCTTCACTGTCAACGTTCCGTTGCGGGGGATGAGAAGGAGTAATGCCAGAACACCTGTCAATGCAATTCCCAGTGACATCATCATCCGGTTAGAATAGTATTTACGTAAAGTGTAGGCGCCATATTGTTTGTTACGGCCCTCAAAAAGAATGTCAAGCAGGTCTGCTTTTAAGATCTCATTGCTGTTCATAACGCTGGTTTTCCTTTAGATGAATCATCCTGCCGATTCCATAATGATTTTAAAGATTCTTTGCAGGCCGGCTGTCGTAATTTTGCACATCAAAAATTTTTTACTGATGAAGATCCTGATGGTTTGTCTTGGAAATATCTGCCGCAGCCCGCTGGCGGAAGGAGTGCTCAGGCATAAAGCAAAACAGGCTGGTGCCGACTGGATCATTGACAGCGCCGGCACCAATGGATACCATGTGGGTGAAGCGCCTCATCATCTTTCACAAAAAGTGGCTGGCCTCAATGGTATCGATATCTGTGAACAGCGAGCAAGAAAATTTGTGAAAGAGGATATGGACCGTTATGACCTGATCTATGCCATGGCCGATGATGTGGTAGAGGATATCAGGCGCATTGCAAAAGAAAAATTTGATGCATCCAAGGTGGATCTTTTCCTGAATGAACTTCATCCAGGGCAGCACCTTTCAGTGCCAGATCCCTGGTACGGAACAGAACCAGGTTACCATGAAGTATATGCGCTGATTGACCAGACCTGCGACGCCATCATCCATAAATACGCTAAGGCAGCAGGTGCCGCCCGTTAAGTTCCCCTACATTTATACTTTAATACTTTTTGAATGGCCAAACCATCTATCCCACAAGGCACACGTGATTTCGGACCCGTAGTAGTACAAAAAAGGCAGTTCATCTTTCATCATATACGTTCCGTGTTTGAGTTGTACGGCTTCCAGCCCCTGGAAACACCTGCCATGGAAAACCTGGAAACACTCATGGGGAAATATGGTGAGGAAGGTGATAAACTGATCTTCAAGATCCTGAACAATGGTTTGAGCCAGCCGGAAAAACATGACCAGGCGAGAGCAGGCTTTGAGAAACTGCTCGAAGGTAAAAACACCAAAGAACTCACGGAGCGTGCTTTGAAATATGACCTCACGATTCCCTTTGCCCGCTATGTGGCCATGAATCACGGGCAGATCAATTTCCCTTTCCGGCGTTACCAGATGCAACCTGTATGGCGGGCCGACCGGCCGCAGAAAGGTCGATACCGTGAATTTTACCAGTGTGATGCCGATATCGTAGGCAGCCGTTCTCTCCTGAATGAACTGGAACTGGTGAATCTCTATCATGATGTATTCACAAGACTGGGCATCAAAGATTATGATCTCAGGATCAACTCAAGAAAGATACTGGCTGCCCTGGCAGAACAATGCGGGAGCGCTGAAAGAATGATGGATATTACGATAGCCATTGACAAGCTGGACAAGATCGGCATGGAAAAAGTGCAGGAAGAACTGGGGCAAAAAGGACTGGATGAAGAAAAAATATCCCTCATCCGCCGCTACCTCGAAATAGAAGGTAACCATGAACAGAAGCTTCTTGCCATAAGCCAGTTGCTGGGTGATAACCAGTTGGCCAAAAAAGGACTTGATGAACTCAGCTTCATTGTGAATCATCACGCTGCTGACACCTCCCAGGCTGTGAATCTTTCCATTGATTTTACGCTGGCACGCGGACTCAATTATTATACAGGAATCATATTTGAAGTGAAAGCTCCTGCCAATATAAAAATGGGCTCCATCGGAGGAGGAGGCAGGTATGATGATCTTACCGGCTTGTTTGGCGTTCCCAACATTCCCGGGGTGGGCATTTCTTTTGGAGTAGACAGGATCTATGATGTAATGGAAGAACTGAATCTTTTTCCTGAAGAATTATCAGAAGGAGCCAGGGTGTTGTTCTTTAACCTGGGTGAATCAGAAAGCCAGGCTGCATTTAGCTTATTGCAGCAGTTGAGGCGTAAAGGAATTGCAGCGGAGATCTATCATGAAAACGCAAAATTTGACCGGCAATTCAAATACGCTGAAAAGAAAAAAATACCGTTCATCACAATCATCGGGTCAAAGGAACTTGAGCTGAAAACCTGTACTGTTAAAGATCTCCGTTCAGGCGAGCAAAAAAACATAGCGTTCGAAAATCTTCCTGATTTTTTGTTTATTTGACCCCATATTAAACTTTATGAAACGTATACCATTTCTAACGCTGGCTGCATTTGCAGCCGTATTTCTATTAGCCTCCTGCGGGAATAAGGGAGGAAAATCCGACCTGCATATCCCCAAGGATGCCATGTTCGTTATGTATGTGAAAACTTCTTCACTCACATCCAAACTAAGCTGGGACGAGATCAAATCATCTGAATGGTTCAAGGAAGCTTACCAGGAAAACCGGGATTCACTCGAAAAGAAGATCATGGAAAACCCGGAAGCATCTGGCATTGACATGAAATCTGATTTTGCCATGTATATGAAAAAACAGGGTAAAAGCGGTTTGATGGTTGTGGAAGGCAAGATTAAAAATGCAAAGGATTTTGAAACCTTCCTGACCAAACAAAATGCTTCAGCCAAAATTGAAAAGTCAGGCGACTTGCAATATGCTGCAGATGGCGGCAGCCTGGTTAGCTGGAATGACAAAAATTTCATGTTCATGAGCAATGCTGATTTACCTGACCAGAACATGATGATGCCATCTGAAGAGGGTGATTATGATAATTATGAAGACCGCAGCGCCAACAAATTTTCCAAGGACAGCCTTTTACTCTTCACCAAAAACCTGCTTGACCTGGATGGTGACGAGAAATTGGACGATGATGACAGGTTCAGCTCCATGCTGGGTGAAAAAGGCGATTTGCATATTTGGATGAATTCGGAACAGTATATGGGTGCCGTAGGCGCCGGTATGCTTTCCATGTTCAAATTCGGAGACCTTCTTAAAGATAATGTGAGCACCATTACCCTTGACTTTGCAGACGGACAGATTGCCATGAAGAGCAAACAGTTTTATGGTGAGGAAATGGAAAAACTGATGGAGAGCTATAAATCAAAATCAGTAGATGCCTCGCTGGTTAACAGAATTCCCTCCCAGGATGTGGTGGCCGCACTGGTAATGAATTATGATCCAACCTGGCTGAAGGAATTTTTCAAAAAAGTTGGGCTGGACGGAATTGTAAACGGTTACCTGGGCCGGATCGGTTACAGCCTGGATGAACTCATCAGTGCAACCGGGGGACAGTTCCTGGCTTCAATTTCTGATTTCAAAATGGTAACAAAAGAAGTAACGATGCCTGCTTACTATGAAGGTGCTGAACCTTATACCTACACAAGCCAGGAACCTGAAATGCAGGTGGTAGTTGCAGCCTCTGTAAACAATAAGGCTGCTTTCGACAAACTTGTGGGTATTGCCAAAAAGAATATGGATAACGCTGATACCGCTTTTTCCTATAAAACAACCAATGAATGGTTTGTTGCAGGAAATCATATGGAAACCGTTGACAAATTCCTGGCAGGCGGAAACAATAAGCTGCCCTTCGCCGATAAAATCAGCGGACATCCTTTTGGCATGTACATGGATCTGCAACGCATCATGAAAGGCATTCCTTCCAAAAACGCCAGTGACAGCGCATTTATGAACATTGCGCTTCAAACCTGGCAGGATGTGATTGGTACTGGTGGTGAGTTCAAGGATGGTGTGATGACGGGTGAATTCGTGGTAAACATGGTTGATAAAAAGACCAACAGCCTGAAACAACTGAACCAGTTTGCTGAAAAAATGCATGCCGCTTCCAAATCAGCACGCCGGTCCTTTGATAATGAGGTGATGATTGATTCGATAGCGCCACCAGCCGAACTTCCAAAAGGAGTTGAGATCGCTCCCGCAGAGCAACGCTGATAAAAAACATATATTTTTTCATAAAACCACGGTTGTCATTGTTTAAATGGAACCGTGGTTTTAATTTTCCGGCAATGCACCTCAAGCTGAAAGACCTCCTGCCTTCTTATTTTGATAACAGCCGGAAAAAGACCTCCGAGATCTGGGGCCAGGACCTGCACTTCGACAAGGGTGATTTTGTGAAGATCGTAGCGCCTTCGGGCAGCGGTAAATCATCACTCATGCATTTCCTTTATGGCATCCGTAATGAGTACTCGGGTGATATCATCTTTGAAAACCAGAATATCAAAAATTTCAAAGCAGAAAATTTTGCCTCCTACCGCAGGGATCATATCAGCATCGTATTCCAGGACCTGCGACTGTTTCCCGATCAAACGGTATTTGAAAATATCAATATCAAACGACAGTTGAATCCCTACCACCCGGAAGAGAAGATCCAGGAAATGGCTGAACGGCTTGGAATCGCCAGTAAACTGGGATCAAAAAGCAGGACCTGTTCCTATGGAGAACAGCAGCGGGTGGCCATTATTCGTGCCATGATGCAGCCTTTCGATTTTTTATTGCTGGATGAACCTTTCAGTCACCTTGATAACAAAAATTCCGAAAAGGCCAACGCGCTGATGATTGAGGAGGCAAGGGCGAGAAATGCCTCGATTATTTTTGCTGACCTGGAAAGGATCAGTTATTTCCCATATACCAGAATTTTTCATTTATAACCGGAAAACCATTGTCACTTTCATTCAAACCTGTAAAACCACTTTTGCAAACAGGCACCAGCCGGTCCTCCCGGTGGTTCTCCTATGTGGGCCTGGGTGTAGGCGTGCTTCTCCTGCTAATTTCCGTGCAGATGTTCATCAATATCCAGGATATACTTGGCAAGGATGTGGTTAGAAAAGGTGGATTCGATTTTATCTCCATTACCAAAACCATTACCAATGAAACCATGGGACAGGAGGAAAAGAACCTGTTCTCGGAAAAGGAAGTGCAGGAACTGAAATCGCAATCTTTCATTGATGATGTGGCTCCGCTGGTAGCCAACCGCTTCCGCGTGCAACTGAGCGGGGGCGCTGCCATTCCTTTCAAATCTGATTTTATCCTGGAGACCATCAATAATGATTTCCTGGACACGTTGCCCCCGGGATTTACCTGGGAACCCGGGCAGACATCCGTTCCCCTCATCATCTCATCTGATTTTCTCGAGATCTTTAATTTGTTTGCACCCACCGCTGATATCCCCCAGTTCTCCCAGGAGACCGCCACTCAACTGCAACCCTATATCACCATATTCGGCAAAGGTTCAACGGATACCTACCAGGCATCCATACTCGCTTTTACCGACCGGATCAATTCGATAGTTGTACCTAAAAACTTTCTTGACTGGGCCAATGAGCGTTACGGCGATGAAGCCTTCATTGGTTATGCAAGGCTTTACCTCAAAACAAAAGATGCCAATAATCCAGACCTGATCAGTTTCCTGGATAAGAATAATTACAAGGTCAATAAGGAGCGCACAAAATTCGGAAGGACCAAACAAACACTGCAAGGCATATTTAGTGGTCTAGGTGTATTTGGATTGCTGGTGGTGATCATGGCACTGATGCTGTTTTCTTTTTATCTCCAACTGGTAATTGCCAGGAGCAAATACAACCTGGAGCTTTTGCTATTGCTGGGATATTCACCAGGATGGGTAAGCAATAAAGTTTCCAGGCAGTTTGTGCCGGTGTACATCCTGATTGTACTGGCCGCATTGATCATCACCCAGGTGATCCAGTGGTTTTTCCACCAGTCGGTAATGTATGACCGCCCCGAACTCACTACCATGGTGCACTGGACCGTGATCGCCCTGGCTGTATTGCTGGTGATCCTTTCGATCTTTACCAATTACAGGCTGGTGAGGAAGTTGTTGTTCAGGCTATACTGAGAGAGAGCTGCAAGTTGCAAGTTGCAAGCTGCAAGACTTTAGGTCGAAGAGTCTTCATTGCATTCACCCGCCTTCGCTACAGCTTGCGCCTCCGCTTTAGCTTCAGCGCACGCGGACGGCGGGCGCGGCATTCACGATTCACGATTCACGTCTCACGTTCTCACGTCTCACCAGCCTTCGCTGAAGCTACGGCTGGCGCAGCGTCTCACGTTTTCACGCCTCACTTCCCCAACGACCGCAACCTGAAATAATTAAGTACTGAATCAAAGGTGCCATCGTCATCTGGATCAACCCCGTAATAACCGGCCTTGAAATTTTCAAACCTGGATTCCCTCCAGTAGTAACCATCACGGAGGCCTTTGTAAAATTTGGTTCCGTAAAGATCTTTGGGAAGGTTCATCTCGTAATTGATGTACTGGAGCATGGCAGATGTATCCTTCATGCGGGAAAAATATAATACAGCACCATTGCGGTAAGTATAAAATATCGTTTCATTTCCTGCGCTGTCTACTTCCTTTTTTGAATCACTGTACTTTTTAGGCACCAGCAATTGCACAGGCAAAGGTTCGCCTGTGGAGAATGATGCCTTTCTTTTCCTGAAATCACTGAATAGGAAACAGGAGGAAAGTGATACTATGAGGAAGAGGAGGAGTATTCTAAACATAATTGTTGTTTTGCCTTTGGCCATTGGCTATTGGCCTTTGGCGGGTGGTTTCCATATCGGGGATACTTTTGAGGACTCAGAGATTGCACAGACTACAGACTACAGACTTCTGATTACCGACTTCTGACTTTCTACCTTACCGGTACAACTCATAGATCACACTCGCTCCCTGCCCTACTCCCACACACATGGTGGCCAACCCGTATTGCACCTCCCTTCTTCTCATTTCATGCAGCAAGGTTGTTGAAATCCGCACACCGCTGCAGCCCAGGGGATGACCCAGTGCTATGGAACCTCCACTCACATTTACCAGCGATTCATCCAGCCCCAGGTCATGAATACAGGCCAGGGATTGCGAGGCAAAAGCTTCATTCAATTCAACAAGCCCGATATTGGCAACGGAAAGACTGGCTCTTTTCAAAGCTTTTTGAGTGGCTGGCACGGGGCCAATACCCATAATGGCCGGGTCCACCCCGGCAACTGCCATCGAAATGACTTTGGCAATTGGCTTCAGATTGTATTTGATAACCGCTTCCTCGCTAGCCAGCAACATGGCAGCCGCACCATCATTGATGCCGGAGGCATTGCCTGCTGTAACAGTACCATCTTTGGCGAACGCGGGCTTGAGTGATGTCAGTTTCTCCATTGTGGTTTTACGGGGATGCTCATCTGTATCCACCATTGTTTTGACACCTTTCTCACCCCTCACTTCAACCGGTAGGATCTCTCCTTTCCAGGTTCCTTTTTCAAGAGCAGCAAAATATTTTTCCTGTGAGTGGAAGGCAAAGGCATCCTGCGCTTCCCGGCTGATTTTCCATTGGCGGGCTACATTCTCCGCGGTTTCACCCATGCTGTAAGGATGATGCATTTCAGCAAGGCGGGAATTCACAAATCTCCATCCTAAAGTAGTGTCAGCCACTTCGGTATTGCGCTGGAAGGCTGCAGTAGGTTTAGCCATCACAAAAGGAGCACGGCTCATACTTTCCACACCACAGGCGATGATCATTTCAGCATCGCCACACATGATCTGTCGTGCACCATCCATAATTGACTGGAGCCCTGATGCACAAAGCCTGTTGACCGTGTTGCCTGCAACCGAGGTGGGAAGGCCGGCCAGGAGTGCAGCCATACGGGCCACATTACGGTTATCCTCCCCGGATTGGTTGGCGTCACCCGCTATCACCTCTTCAATAGCAGCAGGATCCATCGATGGATTTCTTTCTACCAGGGATTTGATGACATGAGCCAGCAGGTCATCGGGCCGTACAGAACTCAGTGCACCTCCATATTTACCAATGGGTGTACGAATGGCATCAACAACAAATACAGTCCTCATGCAAAAAATTTAATTAAGGTCAAACATTTAACGACCTCGCAAGATATTGAAAGATAATGATCATTATCCGCCCTGGCTGCTGCTGAAACATGACGCAAACAACCGGCGGATCAATCACCCATTGGATGTTGAATGGATTTCACCAACTTTAGCTGACAATTTGTTTTCATGAAACACCATATCAAATCCATCAGGCCCTTTATTGGCGCGAAAGACTATACGCTTTCCAGGCAGTTCTACAGGGATCTTGGTTTTACCGAACATGTACTCTTTCCGAATATGTGCTTATTCGAAAATGGCGGATTCGGATTTTACCTGCAGGATTATTACGCGAAGGATTGGGTTGACAATACCATGGTATTTGCAGAGGTGGATGATGCGGACCGTTATTACGAAGAACTCAAAGCACTTGACCTGCCATCAAAATTTGAAGGTGTAAAGCTGGGTGGTGTGAGACGTGAAGACTGGGGCAATGAATGTTTTCTACACGATCCTTCCGGCATACTATGGCATTTCGGTGCCTTCAAAAAAAGTGAAGCAGGTAGTTAGTTCTTATTGGCAAGTTGTCCGCAAGCCGCATCTATATCCTTTCCCCTGCTGCGGCGCAGGCGGGCATTTACCCTGTTCTTACCCAGGTAAGACATGAATTCTTCCGTTTTTTCAGGAGTTGGCTTTTCAAACCTGGCCTTATCAATAGGATTGTATTCAATAATATTAATGAGGTCAGCCGGAACCTGGCGGTAAAGTTTGATCAGTTCATCCGCATCCTTCTGGCTGTCATTAAATTTGTTGAAAAGAATATATTCGAGAGTAATCTCATTTTTGGTTTGCCTGTAAAAGTGATTCATGGCATCCACCAGCGATTTGAGATCGTTGGTCTCATTAATAGGCATGATCTCATTCCTTTTAGCATCATTAGCCGCATGAAGTGAAAGCGCCAGTTTGAACTTGACCTTATCATCACCCAGTTGCCTGATTTGTTTGGCTACACCCGCGGTGGAAACCGTGATCCTTTTCGGACTCATGGCCAGGCCGTCTTCGGCGGTGATCTTTTCTATGGAACGTAAAACGTTTTTATAATTCAGCAATGGCTCACCCATGCCCATAAAAACGATGTTGGTCAGTTTTTTTCCATAGATCTTTTCACATTGTTGGTTAATCAGCACCACTTCATCATAGATCTCATCGAAATCCAAATTTCTTTTTCTTTCAATATAACCAGTCGCGCAAAAGCGGCAGCTCAGTGAACAGCCGATCTGGGAAGAAACGCAGGCAGTGAAACGGGATTCAGTAGGAATGAGTACACCTTCACAAAGATGTCCTTCATGGGTCCTGAATCTTGATTTAACCGTGCCATCCGCGCTTAACTGGGTAGTATCAATGGAAAGAGCAGGAAAACTGAAATGTTCACCCAGTTTCTGTCTCAGGTCCTTACTAAGATTGGTCATGTCGGCAAAGGAAAACGCATGCTTCTGCCAGAGCCATTCCCAGACCTGCTTGCTGCGAAAGCTTTTTTCGCCAATGGATTCCATCCATTGATGGAGATCCTGGAAACTGAGTTGGCGTATGTTGCGGGATTTTTGTGCTGGCTGCACCGTACTTGATGACATGGCGCAAAGGTAAGCTGTATTGAGGGAGGGTTTGGTTAAAGGAAAGTTCAAAGTTCAAAGTCGGTGGCTGTGGGGGTGATACGGCTGATTGGGTTTGTAGTCGGTAGTCGGTAGTCGGTAGTCGGCTTTGCCCACCATAGCTTCAGCGAAGGTGGGAGACGGAAGAGAACGGTGTTTTTTAGTCCGGAACAAGGTGGAATAGCCTTTGCGCCTTCTTTGCGTCCTCTGCGGTTAAAAATTGATGTCTAAGGAGGATTCAGAAAGCCAATGGCCAATGGCCAATAGCCAACAGCCAAAATCAGTTTTAACCCTAATTAACCTACCCGCTTTAAACTACTGCCCTCCCTGCCCTTCCTAGTACGTCACCTTTAAAAAATGACAATACATATATGAAAAAAATACTTACAGGCGCATTAACCCTGCTGTTGTTTGCAGGTGCCGCACAGGCCCAGAAAAAAGATTCAATGAGGCATGGCCATCACAAAGGCCGCATGGAAATGGTTTCCAAACTGAACCTGACCGCCGACCAACAGGCCAGTCTCAAATCGATCCGTGAAGCTCAGAAAGCTGAGATGAAAGCTTTGTATGAAAACAAATCCCTCAATGCAGAACAGAAAAAAGCTGCCAGGGAGGAAATGTTCAAAAAATATGCTGCCCAGACAAAAGCTGTTTACACCCCTGCCCAACAGGCTGAAATGGACAAAATGAGAGCTGATTGGAAACAAAAAGCCAAAGAGGGTAAACACGCGAAGAAAGACGGCAAGGGCCGCAAGCATGGCAAGAATTTCAGGAAAGGCGGGGATTTTCAAAAAGACCTGAATCTTTCTGAAGACCAGAAATCAAAAATGGCAGACCTGAGGGCCGACTTCAAAAAGCAATTTGAAACACTGCGTAATGACCAGTCGCTCAGTGCCGAACAGAAAAAAGAAAGATCAAAGGAGCTGAGAAAAGCCCAGCAGGATAAAATGAAATCCATCCTTACCAAAGACCAGGTTGAAAAAATGGAATCAGCGCGCAAAAACCGCAAGCCGGTTCAGCGATAAACCATCCGGTAGAAAAGCCCTCCCCTTATTGCGGGAGGGTTTTTTACTTTTGCAGGATGAAGAAACAAACAGGCTTCGAAAAATTCATCACTCCAAAGAAGAAGGGTTCGGTTAAAAAGGAGGAAATCCGCCAGGAGAAGAAGAAGATCACAAAAGCGCGGAAAGAATATTTTGAGAAGCAGAGAGCGGAAGCGAGGGGTGTGGTAAAAACTGAAACAGGTCCTAAAAAGCCTGAAATCACCCGACAGGTGGCTGATAAGATGCCCTTGAATAAATATATTGCCCACAGTGGTATCTGCTCAAGGAGAGATGCTGTGGATGTAATTAAGAGCGGCAAAGTGAAAGTGAATGGTGAAGTAATGATGGAGCCGGGCCATAAAGTTTCTCCATCAGATGCTGTAATTGTGAACGGGAAAAAGATACAGCCTGTTAAAGACCTCGTTTACATACTGCTGAACAAACCAAAAGATTATATCACCACCACCGATGACGAAAAAGGTCGCAAGACCGTACTTGACCTCATTGCCAAAGCAGGTCCCATAAAAGTTTATCCTGTAGGAAGGCTTGACAGGAACACTTCAGGCGTACTTCTGCTCACCAACGACGGCGACCTCACCCAAAAGCTGACACATCCCAGCAACGAGATAAAAAAAGTGTATGCCGTAACGCTTGACAAGCCCCTTTCCAAAGCGCATTTTGATGAAATCCTCAAAGGTGTTCCCCTGGAAGATGGTGTTGCCCATGTTGATACACTTGCCTTTACCGATAATGCAGATAAAACCCAGGTTGGCATAGAAATCCATAGCGGGAGGAACAGGATCGTGCGCCGCATCTTTGAACATTATGGTTATGATGTCAAAAATCTTGACCGCGTGGTATTTGCCGGGCTCACCAAAAAAAATGTGGACCGCGGCAAATGGCGCTTCCTCTCCGAACGTGAAGTGAGAGACCTGAAATATTTCAAAAAAGGAAAGAAGTAAAATTCACAAGCCACATGATCAGGATCTCCCAATTGGTACTGGAAGAAAACAATGATTTTATTGCCATCAACAAACCTGCAGGATTGCTCACCATTCCGGACAGGGAAGGAAAAGAAGTTTCGCTGAAACAGATTCTGAAGGAAAGGTTTGGTGAAATCTTTACCGTGCACCGGCTTGACCGCGAAACCAGTGGCGTGGTGGTCTTTGCCAAGAATGAAAATTCGCACCGCGAACTTTCCCGGCTTTTTCAATCAAGAGAGACTACCAAGATCTATAATGGCCTGGTGATTGGTAATCCCGCAATACCCTCCGGCACTATTGACCAGCCCATCTCCGAGCATCCTTCCAAAAAAGGCTTGATGACGGTTTATAAAAAAGGGAAGGAAAGCATCACCGAATATGAAGTGCTTGAGAATTTCAGGCTCTTTACCTGGATGCAATTCAGGATTCTCACCGGTAGAACCCACCAGATCAGGGTTCACATGAAATATCTCGGCCACCCTATTGTTTGTGATCACCTGTATGGAGATGGAAAACCGGTACTCATCTCCTCCATCAAAAAAAAGAATTACAATCTTGCAAAGAATGAAGAACAAGAAAGACCGGTTCTTTCAAGGCTTGCCCTGCATGCTTCTGAATTGCGGTTCTCCCTGAATGGCCAACAATATCAACTGCAGGCTGAATTACCCAAAGACCTTAAAGCCTTATTGAACCAGCTCAAAAAAAACAACTGATCAGATAGTTTCAATAAACCCTACAGCTACGGTATTGTTCGAAAATTCATCGATAAGGATAAAACTTCCGTTCCGCGGGTTTTGACGGTAGCCGTCAGCGAAAATGGGTTTAGCGGTTCGCAGGCTCACCCGGCCGATATCATTCAGTCCGAATACGGAAAGGTCCTTCGCCTCTTCCATTGTGGTCATATCGATCCTGCTTTGCAACTGGCTGATCTTTGCTTTCACAAGGTTCACACCATGCTGCAGCCAGTAAGTTTTTCCCGACACCAGCACCTGCTCATCCATCCAGGCAATGGTAGCGGTAAAAGCGCTGACCTGGGTATGGCCAGACTGTTCAGCCACGATCATATTTCCCCTGCTGATATCAATATCTTCTTCCAGCTCAATGGTAATGCTTTCTCCAGCTTTCGCGATCTCACATGCTTCTTTGGCTCTCCATATATTTTTGATGGAAGTCGATTTTAATGTAGGCAGTACCACCACTTTTTCTCCTTTTGACAGTGTGCCACTCAGCAACTGCCCCGCATAACCACGGAAATCGTGATGCTCATCGGAATGAGGCCTGATCACAAATTGTACAGGAAAACGCGCAGCTAAATTTTCATCCCGGGTATTAGGATCAATATCTTCAAGGTGGCTGAGCAGGCTCCCGCCTTGGTACCAGTTCATGTTTTCAGAAGCCTGAATAATATTATCCCCGTATTTGGCTGCCACCGGAATAAATTCCAGCCTGCCTTCAAAACCAATTCTCGAAGCAAGATTTTCCACTTCAGATTGAATGGATAGAAAGACCTGTTCATCATATTGAACGAGGTCCATTTTATTCACACAAACAATTACATTGGCAATATTCAGCAAAGAGGAAATGAACAGGTGGCGCCTGGTCTGTTCGATCACTCCATTTCTTGCATCGATCAATACAATGGAAGCTTCTGCATTGGAAGCACCCGTGATCATGTTTCTTGTATATTCTACGTGACCCGGTGTATCGGCAATAATGTATTTCCTTTTGTCGGTGGAGAAATAGATATGTGCCACATCAATGGTGATACCCTGTTCCCTTTCAGCTATCAGGCCATCTGTAAGAAGCGAGAGATCTACAAAATCAAGCCCCTTGCGCCTGCTGGTATGCTCTATTGCCTCCAGTTTGTCGCGGGTAATGGACCTGGTATCGTAAAGCAGTCTTCCGATCAGCGTGCTTTTTCCATCATCAACACTTCCCGCGGTAGCGATTCTTAGAATATCCATGATTCGTTTTTTTTCTTTAGAAAATACTTTTCACCAGCATACGGGCACACCAGACCATGACCATAATACCCACCAGGATCATCATGGTTTTCCGGGGCAGCCTGCCCGCGAACCTGGCTGCAATGGGGGCTGCAATCACCCCGCCTACAATCAGGCCCAGTACTATGCTCCAGTGACTAACACCCACCGTCACGAAAAAAGTGAATGCGCTTGCGAGAGTCACGAAAAATTCAGTAAGGCTAACAGAACCTACAGTGTATTTTGGTGACCTGCCTTTTGAAATCAGGTTACTGGTTACAATGGGTCCCCATCCTCCACCACCAAATGAATCCAGGAAACCTCCCGCTCCTGCCAGCCACCCGATCCTTTTTGCTTTCACATTCTTTGGCTGCACCTGGAATGCTTTTACCAGGATCTTCAATCCAAGAAAACCTGCATAAACAGCAATAACCGGGAGAAGGTAATTGCTGTAATGATCACCCAGAAAAACCAGGAGCAGGGCACCGCAGATGGCGCCGATCACACCGGGGATTACCAGGTGCCTGAACAATTTTTTATTGACATTGCCGAATTTGTAGTGGCTGTAACCTGATATGCCCGAAGTGAAGATCTCCGATGTATGAATGGCTGCACTAACTGCAACCGGGTTTACTCCAAACGACATGAGGCAGGTTGCGGAAGTAACGCCATATCCCATGCTCAGCATACCATCCACCATCTGTGCCAGGAAACCCGCGAGCACAAAAAATAAGAAACGGTAATCAAAATGATCTTTAGCCATCGCCCATATCTCACTCACGGGAGGCAGGGGTAAATAAGAAATAATCACATGACCTGTAACCATCAGCACAAATACCAGGATAAGTCGTGTTGCGATCTTCTTCCAGCCCTGGTCTGTATTTCTTTTGATCCAACCCTGTTGAACAGGGGCAGGTGTATGAACCGGTATTACGAAATCGCTGGCCTCGTGGTTGGAAGGAAGAAAGATCATTTTATTGTAGGACCTTGCTTCAGCAAAAACAATTTCGTCAAGTACAGATTTACCAGTAGCAATGATCAGCACTCCTTCTGTAAAATCATGAACATTGTGTGTTCTTTCAGCAAGGCGCACCTGCTTATCATCCTGGAAAATATATTTGATAGCAGGTGAAATTTCCTCAGCAACTATCCTGACCAGTAGGTGCTTTGAAAGAGACCTGAGTTTT
>JAEYUA010000252.1 GCA_023433755.1 Bacteroidota bacterium
GCTATCAACGTGAACGACTCAGTTACCAAATCTAAATTCGATAACAAATACGGTTGTAAAGAATCCCTGGTTGATGCCATCCGCCGCGCTACTGATGTAATGATGGCCGGAAAGGTTGCTGTGGTAGGTTCATATGGTGATGTAGGTAAAGGTTCTGCTGCTTCACTGAAAGGTGCAGGCTGTCGTGTAATCGTTACCGAGATCGATCCGATCTGCGCCCTGCAGGCTGCCATGGACGGATTTGAAGTAAAGAAAATGATCGATGCCGTAAAAGAAGCTGACATCATCGTAACTGCTTCAGGCTGCCGCGACCTGATCACTGGACAGCATTTTAAACTGATGAAGGATAAAGCCATCGTTTGTAATATCGGTCACTTTGATATCGAGATCGATGTTGCCTGGCTGAATGACAACTATGGTCATACCAAAGACACGATCAAACCACAGGTTGATATTTACAATGTTGACGGCAAGGATATCATCCTGCTGGCTGAAGGCCGCCTGGTGAACCTGGGTTGCGCTACCGGTCACCCTTCATTTGTAATGTCAAACTCTTTCTCTAACCAGACCCTCGCCCAGATTGAACTGTGGACGAACGGAAAGAATTACGAGAACAAGGTTTATGTTCTTCCCAAGCACCTGGATGAGAAAGTTGCCAGACTTCACCTCGCTAAAATTGGCGTGGAACTGGATGAACTGACCGAAGCACAGGCTGAATACCTGGGTATAAAGAAAGAAGGTCCTTTTAAACCTGAGCATTACAGATATTAATATCTCTTATTACTTTTTAAGTTAAAAGCCCCTTATTGATTGAGGGGCTTTTTCTTGGATACATTTTGATACGAAATGTCTAATTTTAAAGAGTTGGAAAAAAGGATGGGATATTTCATTCAATTATCAATATGTTTCTGAGTCCTTTACCTTGCATTTTCACGCGATCTGAACTATTTTGGCACCCGGATGAAATTTAAAGTGCTGCAGGATCTGTTGCTGAACGTCTTTTTACCTCTTACTTTAGGAGCTATTATCTATCTAACTGGAAAGTCTTTTATAGATAATACTTTTTTCAAAAATCACGTCGCTGACGCTTGTTGGGCTTACGCATTTGGATCGGTTTTACTAATCATCTGGGACAGAAATATACCAGTGCACAACGAAAAACAGGTAGAGGAAAAATCAATAGAGGGTAATTATATCCTTATGGAAGATGGAAGCCGGATACACGGAAAAAAGGTTACCTGGAAATCTGGCATACTTGCAAAAGATCAGGTAAAGATTGATGACGAAAAATTTCCAATGCGGGATGTTAAAGGATACATGGCTAATAATATATTTTATATTAAAAAGGGCAATGAATTTATCAAGCGTATTGTTCATGGAAAGATCAATATCTATGTTCAATTTACCTAAGTATCCCGGTCAAGTACAGACAGAAACGGATTTACTCACAATCATTCATATACCCGAACAGATCATTATTCTCAGTCAGGTGACAACGGGCAACTAATAGGTATTGGTGGACAAGAAGATATTGTCCGTCTAGTAAGGGATTGTCCTATAGCAGTTGAAATGGCTGACATTAGTAATAGTAAATTACGCAAGGCCATCAAGAAAGATCTGAATTATATGAATCGAATTTTTGAGATTTATAACAATGATTGCAAGCCCGAATAGTCCAAACGGAATTATCAATTGGAATAGTATGAACAGACTGAAACGCAGCTGTATACCTGGACATTAAAAAAAAGCCTGTTCAAACCTGAGCATTACAGGTACTAAGATTAGTTCAAAGTAAAAATTCAAAAGCCCTTCTCAATGGAGGGCTTTTTTTTCCGTCAAGGAAGAAGGTGCAAAAGGATGTAGGTATTAAAAGAATTTAGTCTTTGCGTTTCATCTTTGCGTACTTGGCGTTCTTTGCGGTTAAAATTTAATGAATTGTAATAGGCAGCCTCCGCTAAGTCAGAGCTAACACTATGCAAAGAAGCGCAAAAAAAGAACAATAATGTGAAGCTCCATTCACCATTGACCATCCACCTCCTAATAAAAATCTCCCGAAGTAGAAAATACTGAAATATTATTCAGGTTTTGCTTTGGAACCACAATCGAATCCTTCTTTGTAAAATCCGAAGCCCGCATGATCATGACCTTTGACTGGTCATTGAGATTATAGTCCATCAGTGTAGCGTAAACTGTTTCACCTACCCTTATGAAATTCCGGAAGTAGCCCGGAGAAGCTTTTTTCCATTTTACCTGGCCTGTAGACAAACTGGTGCAAAATAGCGAGTCGTGCACCTGGTGGTAAAAATCATTTTCAAAAATATAAGCAGGGCCGCCATTGAGCGTCCAGGCAATGGGATGACTCTGGAAGGAAACATTGCCATCAGACAAATTCCTTTTCTCGACAGCATAAGTATTACTGTTGTGATAAATAATTTCATTTCCAATAATAAAACCATTTGAAGCACCTATAGGTTTTGACCAGTAAACATCTCCACTATTTTTATTCATTACGGTAACGGTGCTTGCCAGGGAACCGGCAATCAATGTATCATTCCTGATGATCATTTCTGGTGGAACAGCCATTAAAAATCCTGTTGCAAGGTTTTTGCTCCATGCCAGGGTTTTATTGTGCAGGTTGAATGCATACAAGTTTACTGCTGTCCCATTGGTGTTGGTTGTGAGACAATAAATGAGACCAGCACTGATCAAGGGGGTTACAAGGGGTTGTTCTGTTACCGTATGACTCCAGATGACCAAGCCTGTATGTTTATTCAGCAGGAAAATTTTATTCATATTCGAAGGCCCCAAAATGCTTGCTGCCGTTACAATGGTATCACCATAAAATTTTGGATTGATCACACGGGGTGTCTGATTGAAACTCCACATCACATTCCCGGAATTGATATCCAGCAAATGAAGTTGGTTCATGGCTGCCAGGCTAATCTGACTACCCATCAGTGCAGGCTTACTCCAGATATCAAGGGTTTCGGTATAATGAAAATCCCATTTTTTCTGGCCATTATGGTTATAGGCAATCAAGGCATTTCCCGTTGCAGTTGAAGAAGCATTCACCAGGACCAGGCTGGCCGAATCTGAAGGGGTAGATGGCGGTGCCTCATCCCGGATGTCAGCCTTACCACAGCTGACCAAGAGCATCAAAAAAACGACAGTGATTATTTTCATGTGGTGTCTTATCAGTTAAAAATAAGTTATTGGGAATCGTAATCATAACAGGAAGACATGATATTTAGGAAATATTCTGTTAGTTTAGGCTGTAAAAACACATACATGAAAACCCTTTTATTAAGATTATTGTTAGCTGTGATTTTAAGTTTTCCTGCCTTTTTGCAGGCAAACTCACAGGCCAAAATTGCCCTTGTCAACAGTATTGCCTTCAAGGAAAAAAATGGAATTACTAAACTCAATACGGTCCAAGCCCAGGTAGCCAATGAATTCAAGGCAAGGTTCACCGAAATGGAAACCATGCAGAAACGTTTGTCGGAACTCACCAGCAAGCTGAAAAATCCAGCCAACCAGAACCAGGCAACCTATAATGAATATGAAAAACTCAATAATGATTTCAAATATAAAGCTGAGGAGTACCAGGCAAAATACAGTAAAAGGTTTGATGAATTGATGAATCCTCTTTACCTGAAGATCGGTGAACTTATGAAGCAATGGTGCCAGCAAAAAGGTTTTACCAGCCTTGTAGATGTTTCCAAAGATGAAAAAGGAATGTTTCTTTATTATGATGAAACGCTCCTGGCACAGACCACCAATGAATTGATAGTGTATATTAATGGATTGTTGAAATGATGATGGAGAGTCTTCAGTCGTGAGACGTGAGACTGTCGTGAAACGTGAGTCGTGAGACGTGAGTATGTCAGTCTTAAACTGCTTTGTTAAGCAGACAGGCTGTAGTCTGGTTCACGTCTCACGCACTTCGCTCCCGCTCCCGCTCTCGTATTTCCCCCACGCACATTTCCTATTGCAGATAGCTGCCGCCCTTTTTAATTTCACAGTCAATCCCTTTCTATGAAAAAACTGGTAGCTGCAGGTTGCTGTATTTTTTTAATGAGCTCTTTCTCCAAAGTGCAACCCAATACCAATGCCGACAATAAGACCAACGGACAGCGTGTATTGATCAAGGCCATCGCGGTGATCGTGAACACGGAATCCAACAAAAAACTTCCCTCCAAAAGGATCTTCATTGCTTCTTCTGAGCCACCACTGAACTAAAGAAACAGAAACAGAAAGAGTAAGAGTAAGAGAAAGAGGGGACTTCGTGAATTCACCTGTACGGTGAAAATAAGTTTAGGGATCAATCAGGTTTGCATCTTTTTTCTTGCCACTGGAAATATTAACATTTATTATTCCATTTCGTTTCCCACTGCTTTTCAATAAATTAATCACTTCACTTCTCATTTCTCACTTCTCTGCGTTGAAAATAAATCCACCTGCCCCCTGTAATCCCCCTACATTCGTATGCAATTTTTTTTATACATCAAACCAAACCAACATGAACCCTACCATTCAAACCCCCGTCAATCCCAACAAAGCGCTTTGGGAAAAAGGTGATTTTACAAGGCTTGCTGAAACCATGCGTGAAAGCGGCACAGAACTGATCAACAAGATTGGTGTCACCGCTGATCTTAAAGTACTTGACCTTGGCTGCGGCGACGGAACCACAGCACTTCCTTCCGCGAGGCTCGGTGCAGAAGTGCTAGGCGTTGATATTGCCCGCAATCTTGTGGCAGCAGGAAACCGCCGTGTCCAGGCTGAAGGACTGTCCAATATCCGTTTCCAGGAAGGAGATGCCACCAACCTCGAAGAACTGGAAAACGAAAGTTTTGATCTTGTTGTCAGCATCTTCGGAGCCATGTTTGCGCCCAAACCTTTTGACGTTGCCAAAGAAATGGTACGTGTCACCAAACCAAAAGGACGTATCGTAATGGGTAACTGGATACCGGGTGATCCTACCCTGGTGGCACAAATCCTGAGGATTGTTTCTGCCTATACTCCTCCTCCACCGGAAGGTTTTGTAAGCCCTATGCTCTGGGGTGTGGAAGCAAACGTGATTGAAAGATTCGGTGCTGCAGGTATTGCTCCTGAAAATATTTCTTTCACCAGGGACACTTATACTTTCCAGGCTCCATTCACTGCAAGTGAATTCCTTCACCGGTTCAGGCATTATTATGGTCCCACCATGAATGCCTACGAAGCAGCCGCTAAAAATGGTAAAGAACAAGAGCTGCAGCGTGAACTGGAAGAATTATTTAACAGGGAAAACAAAAGTGGCGATCCCAATAGCATTTCAATTCCTGCTACTTATTTGAGAGTGACAGTGACCAAATAACTATAAAAAGCTATTGGCCATTAGCCATTGGCCAATAGCTTTTTTCTTTTTTTCAGTTTCACCTCCATTTTCACCACTTCAGCCTCTTTATTGATTGGTATCCTTTTTCTTAATCTAGGCAATGGCAATGGATAGGACTGGTGCTGGTTGGGACATTCAACTCTTTTGAATCCTTTTGCAGTGAGTCTGTCAGCAAATGCTTTCTGCACTTCATGCTCACCATGCACTAAAAATATCCCCTTCACTTTTTCAGGATCCTGGTTGCTGAGAAACTGTACCAGGTCATCTGTATCTCCATGCGCACTCATACCCTGCAACTGCCCGATCTCTGCATTTACCTTAGCCATTTCATTAAAAATCTCTACCTGGCGCGCTCCCGAAATGAGTTGCCCTCCCAATGACCTACTTCCGCAATAACCAGCCAGCAGTACCGCGCAATGCTTTTGCGATACACAACTGTTGATATGATGTTTCACCCTCCCGGCATCGGCGGTACCGCTTGCGGAAATAATCACACAAGGCTCTTTGTATTGAACCAGTTGCCGGCTGTCCTCCACGGATTCTACATATTTCAACCCGGGAAAATCAAAGGGATCATCATCAATAGCCAGCACCTGCTGCAGTCTTTCATTGTATTCACCTTTATATTTTTTAATGGTCTCGGTGGCCTTCATGCTCAGGGGACTGTCCACGAAAAACAATATCTCCGGCAATCTTTTTTCCAGGCTCAATTGATTAAGTCCATAAAGCAGTTCCTGTGTACGACCCACACTGAATGCCGGTATGATCAGTTGTCCTTTTTGCTCAACACAGATTTTATTGATCCAGTAGTTCAGTGATTTCACCAGGCTGAAACTGATATCATGACGTTTGTCTCCATAAGTACTTTCCAGTATAATATAATCTGCCTGCGGAGGTTCAACCGGTGCCTGTAATAAGATGGACCGGTAACGGCCGATATCACCACTGTACAGGATCGTTGTTTTTTTTCTTCCTTCCCTGATGCGGATGTTGATGGCTGCACATCCTACCAGGTGGCCCGTATGCGTGTACATCACTTCAACCTGTTCATTCAACCGGATCCAGTGGTCATAGTCAATGGTCTCAAATTGTTTGAGGCAGGCTTCCACATCTTCACTGGTATAAAGCGGTGATGAGGCTCCGTTCTTTGCATTGGAACTATTATCGTATGACTGGATCTCGGCGCTGTCGTAGAGCAGGATCTCCGCCAGTTCCTTTGTAGCTTCTGTGCAGATGATCTTTCCGGTAAAACCTTCTTTCACAAGTTTGGGAATCAAACCTGAATGATCAATATGTGCATGTGAAAGCACCAGCATGGAAATCTCGGCCGGATCAAAACCCAGTTGCTGGTTCAAGCTCAACGTTTCTTCACCAAGTCCCTGGAACATGCCGCAGTCGAGCAGGAGTTTTTTACCATTATCAAGTGTAATAATGTGTTTTGAGCCGGTAACGGTACGGGCGGCGCCGTGAAAGGAAATCGTCATACCTGATGAATATCGAATATCATACCCATTTAAAACAGTGAAACAGGTACAGGTTGAAAGAATTAATGAGCAGGAGATTCCACAAATTCCCAATGATTCAACTGAATACATCAGTTTCATCTTCGTATTTTTAGTTTCACCCTAAAATCCCGGACATGCGCAAACTCATTTTACAGGAATTTATTTCACTCGATGGTTATGCCGCCGATCAACAGGGATCCACCTCGTTTTTCGAACATCTTACAGGAGAGGCGGGCAGGGAGATTGACAAAGACCTGCTGGAATTTATTCATACAATTGATACCGTACTGTTGGGAGCCAATACCTACAATATGTTTGTTGATTTCTGGCCCCGCGTCACTACCCGGGAGGAGATCGTTGCTGATGGTGTTAATCTTACGCCGAAAATCGTTTTCTCAAAATCATTGAAATCCGTACACTGGGGAGCGTACGATCCGCCGCAACTGGTTCCAGGAAATGCCGCGGAAGTGGTGAGGAAATTAAAACAGCAGGATGGCAAAGACATGGTATTATGGGGCAGCATTTCTCTTGCCCGGAATCTTTTGAGGGAGAATTTGATAGATGAAATTCATTTGAGGGTTTGCCCGGTATTACTGGGGTCCGGCACACCCTTGTTTGAAGAAAATTTTGCCAGCAAAGAACTGGAATTGCAGTTCACCAAACAATATACTCCGGGTGTGGTATTATTGATCTATAAAATCAATAACAGTTGAAAATTCAGCCTGAATGAGTCTGGCAATAAATTCGCAGTAATCCAGCAAAATTTGCTTTATGCTTTATGATGAAAAGCTGATCAATAAAATAAAGGAAAGCTTTACGGAAAGAAAACAGACCATATCTGTTGCAGAAAGTGTGACGGCAGGTCACCTGCAGGCAGCCCTGTCTTCGGCTGTTGAAGCTTCCCAGTTTTTCCAGGGTGGCATTACCGCTTACAATCTAGGGCAAAAAGCAAGGCATCTTGATGTTGACCCTATTCATGCGGAAGAAACCAATTGTGTTGCTGAAAAAGTGGCCAGGCAGATGGCCCTGCGTGTAGCAGAGATGTTCACCAGCCATTACAGCATCGCCATCACGGGTTATGCTACCAAAATGCCGGAGAAAGGCCTGAATGATCTTTTTGCCTGGTTTGCTATTTCTCATAATAATAAGATCGTATTGTGTGAAAGGATCACTACGGATAAAGAACGTGTGGATGCGCAGGTAGATTATACCTGGCAGGTGCTGGCGAAGCTGGGAAGTTTATTATGAACTTTGAACTCTTCTCAACCCTCATAACTTTAGACCATGCTGCTGAAAACCCTCATTGATGAATTTGAATATGAAGTGAAAAGCACCCGCAGGATGCTGGAGGCCGTACCACAAAAGGATCTTCTTTACAAACCCTCTCCCATTTCATGGACTATGGGCGAACTCGCCCAGCATATCGCCACGATCTATTACTGGTATACCGGCACACTTACAACAGATGTTTATGATCTTTCAAAGGATTCACTGGAAAGAGGAGATATTTATGACATCAGGGCCACGCTGGAACTATTTGAATCGAACGTACAAAAAGCAAGAGAGGCGCTGAACAGTATTTCCGATGAGGATCTTACCAAGCCATGGACCATGATGATCGGTGAACAGACCGTACTGGGACCACTGCCGAGAATCGTAGCGGCCAGGGGATTTTTATTCAATCATATCTATCATCATCGCGGCGAGATGGTGGTCTACCTGAGAGCAACAGGCAATAAGGTCCCGGGCATGTACGGGCCTACGTTTGAAGAAAGTTGAAATGCAGAGATCAGGGCACAAGGTTCGGGAGGATCATTCAAATCCTAGAATGCCAGGGAAAACTAATCGAATCAACAGTTGATTGCCTGCATAAGGTCTTGCAGCTTGCAACTTGCAGCTTGCAGCTTCACTAACTTGCAGCTTTTCCGCAAAATCCTTATTTTGTCCATACCAAAACCACTCTGCCATGAAAACCTTTTTTTTCTTCCTGCTACTGCTATGCACCAACATCAGCGCGCATGCCCAGGGAAACTCCTGCAACACCCTGAAAAAACTGGTAAACGATCTTCCCAATGATTTCAAGAATGTAAAAGGCGCTTACGAAAGCGATTTTGATGGCAGTAAACAATATGGCTTGAAAGTAATGCCAGAAGGATGGAGCATGGGCAACCTGATCCAGGACGGTAAGAAATTATATATTTCGCTGCTGACCGATTCTGAAGAAAATGAAGAAGCCGGCAAACAAAAATTCGATGCCTTCGCCAAAGAGATTGCAGCCTGCTTTTCAGTAACAGGAGTAGATGATACCAATAGTTTTGGCCACCCTACCCTCACTTTCACAAAGGGCAATGCAAAACTTATCCTCTTACTCACGCCAATTGATGAAAAGTATTACGTTTCCTTAAATATTGAAAAGGTAAAGTACTAGCAGGTCCAGCCAATGGCCAATGGCTAATGGCCATCAGCTAGAATTCCCCCCCCTCTTCATAAAATAAAAGTTCATCACCCCATTCTTCCGGAAGCCAAGGCGCTCATAAAGTG
>JAEYUA010000058.1 GCA_023433755.1 Bacteroidota bacterium
GCATAAGCAGAATATTGACAACCTGGTTGTGGATATGCGTGGTAACGGCGGCGGTAACGTGATACTCTCCAACCTCCTTACAAAATATATTGCTGACCAGCCTTTCAAGATCTCCGACAGCCTATACGCGATTACCAACAAAAGCAGGTATCGCAAATACCAGAACCACTATTTGTTCAACCGCCTGTTCTTCATTTTCATGACCCATAAAAAAAATGACGGTCGCTATCATTTCGGAATGTATGAAGGGAAATACTTCAGGCCCAGGAAAAAAAATCATTATGAAGGCCATACTTATATACTCACCGGCGGTAATACTTTTTCAGCGGCTTCTCTTTTTACCAAGGCTTTGAAACACCAGCCGGATGTGACAGTAGTGGGGGAGGAAACAGGTGGCGGCGCCTATGGCAATTCGGCCTGGCTGATACCTGATGTTACATTGCCCAATACCGGTGTTCGCTTCAGGCTTCCTTTATTCAGGCTGGTAATTGACAAGGATGAGGAAAAGGGCAGGGGAATTGTGCCCGAGGTTTATGCGCCACCTACCATTGAAGCCATCATTCGCATGGAAGATTATAAAATGGATAAAGCCATTGAACTGATCAAACAGAAAAAGAAAACCTGAACTATTCAATTACAGGAATACTGAATAGGTCTGCATCCCTCCAGAATGGAAATTTATTTCTTACTTCATCCAGGTGCGCTCTATCAAGCGTGATGGTATGGATATCTTCCTCGTTTGCTTTATGGTATAAGATCTCACCCAGCGGGTCAACCACCATGCTATCGCCGCTGTGACTGATTTGATTTCCATCAGCTCCCACGCGGTTCACACCAATCACGTAACACTGGTTCTCGATGGCCCTGGCCTGCAGCAGGGTTTTCCATGCATGACTTCTTCTCTCAGGCCAGTTGGCAACGTACAACAACACATCATATTCAAAAGAACCATCTTCTTCGAATTGCTGTCTTGCCCATACGGGAAAACGCAGGTCATAACAAACCAGCAGGTTAATCTTCCAGCCGTTCACAGATGCAATCAGCCTTTTGTTACCAGCCGTATAATGCTGGTCTTCGCCCGCAAAAGCAAAAAGATGTTTTTTGTCGTAATACCCAAATTGTCCATTCGGCAGCATCCAGATCATCCGGTTATAATACTTTCCTGCTTCTTCAATGATGACGCTTCCTGTAATAATTTTTTTGTTCTTCACTGCTGTATCCTTCATCCATTTTACCGTTGGGCCATCCATTGTTTCTGCCAGTGCTTCGGGACGCATGCTAAAACCAGTGCTGAACATTTCGGGCAACACAATTACGTGTGTGGATGAAGGTGAGCCTGCTATCTTTTTTGAAAAGGCTTCAAGATTGCCCTCCTTGTCCTCCCAGTGCAGATGAGCTTGTATCAGGGTGAAATTTAATCCTGTCATAATGCAAAACAAAATAATTAAATTCGGGATCCTGCCCTCAGTCCTTAAATTTCTCAAACCTTAACCATGATAAAATTTCTACTTCCGGCCCTCGCGGGCTTGATGCTTCTATCCTATGCTCCCCCGGTGCAATCACAGCCGCCGGTAGTGAGTTATTCTAATTTTATCACCGGGCTTTCTGCTCCCATTGATTTGGTAAATGCCGGAGATGGCAGCAACCGGTTATTTGTGGTCCAACAGGGAGGATTGGTACGCCTTTATGAAGGTGGTGTGTTGTATAATTTCCTAAATATGGGTACTACCGGTGAAAATTTGATTTCCACCGGTGGTGAACAAGGTCTCTTAAGTATGGCCTTTCATCCTAATTACAATGGAACAACGGTGCCCTATTTTTATGTGTACTATACAGATGCTGATGGAAATATTGCCCTACGCCGCTATTCCACCATTGCCGGTGCCGGCCCGCCTTCCATCATTGCCGATGTAAGCTCGGATGTATTGATCATGACCATACCACATCCCACCAATAATAATCACAATGGAGGCAAGCTCAATTTCGGACCGGATGGTTATCTCTATTTTGCAACCGGTGACGGGGGCGGCGGAAATGATGTGCCCAACAATGCCCAGAATGGTAACAGTCTTCTTGGTAAAATGATCAGGATAGATGTAAACAGTTCAACACCGCAGACCTTTGGAAATTATGGGATTCCAGCAGACAATCCTTATGTAGGTGATCCTGCAATAAGGGATGAAATATGGGCGCTCGGATTAAGAAATCCTTTCCGCTGGAGTTTTGACCGCGCCAATGGAAACATGTGGATCGGCGATGTGGGGCAGGGCGCAAAAGAAGAAATCAATTTCAGGCCAGCCGGCAGCACGGGTCATGTCAATTATGGCTGGCGTTGTTTTGAAGGTTATATCTCAACTCCGGGCGTAGCCGACTGCACCCCGGTAGATAATGTATTTCCCGTTTATGATTATGATAATCCCGGTTCCGGACCGTCGGCGGTGGTGGGAGGTTATGTATACAGGGGAACAGAATATCCTAATTTCCGCGGTTACTACATAGCTACCGATACCTATATCGGCGCATTTTATTTTCTCTGGCCTAACGGAGCAGGGGGTTTTGATTCTTCGGTACAAGCTATACCCTCACAATTCATCGTGGGTTTTGGTGAAGCTGAAGATGGTACCCTCTACGCGGTTTCACAGGGAAGTAATGCAATCCTGAAGCTAAACGCGGCAGGGGGAACACCTTTGCCTGTTACACTTAGTTCCTTCACTGCAAAAAGATCAGGGGGGGTCAACGAGTTGAAGTGGACAACAGCCACCGAACAAAATACAGCGCGGTTTATTATCGAATTCAGCCTGAATGGAAACAGCTTCAGTTCTGCAGGTGCCGTGGCCGCAAGCCGTAACGAAAACGGTAGTGCTTATTCCTTCCGGCATAATTATAACAGCAATGGAACAGTATACTACCGGCTTGCTATCCAGGACGATGATGGTTCTACTAAGTATTCAACGGTTCTAAGAGTGGCGGGAACCCATGATGGAACACGCATCTATCCGACCGTTGTCCGCGACCGGATCATTAACCTGAGCCTGGAGCAACCTGCAGGATTATTGAGGGTGATAAATACGAATGGCAGCCGTGTGTTCGAAAAAAATCTGAATAATGCCAGCGGCTCTTTAACGGTCAGCCTGCCGCACCTTAACCGGGGAATTTATTTTGTGCAGGTTCATATGAAAGGAGAAATCAAAACAGAAAAGATTATCGTGGAGTAGATTGTTGAATATTAGAAATTCCTTCGCGTTTTGCGGTTTGTTGTTTTTTACCGCCAAGGGAAGAAGAACGCCAAGGGGGATTTCTATTCTTTTACTAAGGAAGGAAAAATCAAATGAAAAGATTATTGTGAAATAGTTAAATGTCCGTTTTTTATCAGAAATTCCTTCGCGTTTTCTTTGCGCTCCTTTGCGAACTTTGCGGTTTGTTTTTTACCGCCAAGGGAAGAAGGGCGCCAAGGGATGTGAAGGGATTTTCTGATTTTATTGTGATTAGGAAATCTTTAAAATAGAAAATCAATCCTTGTTCATCAATTTACCAATGACAGCAGAAACCAACTCCGGTTCATAACCTTTCTGTAATAAATAATCCATCGTCTTTTTTTTCCTTACCAGGTATTGTTCTCCTTTCAATGAGGCGTATTTTTTCTCTGCAAGGCCGTGAAGTGTTTTTTCATAAGCTTCATCATCAATCTCCTTCATTGCTTTTTTGATATTATACTCACTGACTTTTTTTTCTTTCAGGGCGTAGTAGATTTTCTTGCGTCCCCATTCCTTCATCCTGAATTTCCCACCTGCAAAAGCAATGGCAAATCTTTCTTCATTCAAATAATTTTCTTCTATCAGGTTTGAAATGATCTCGTCATGCTCTGCCCTTGAGACACCCAGGTCCCAGAGTTTTTGCTGCACCTCAGCATGGCTGCGTTCCTGGTAGGCGCAATACTGCTTTAGTTTTTGCAAGGCCTGTTCTTTGGTGAGGTATTTTTTCTGCAAGGGCATGCTTCTTATTCTTCGAGTAATTCAACACATCCGAATTCTTTTTCAAGTAGCTGGTCATAATATTCTGCTTTCTGAAAAAGATCCCGGAACATCTCTATGCCCGCATCCTTGGTCATGTCAAGATCGTACATGATGCAAGACAGTACAATATTTTGTTTCACACAACTCAGTACCAGGCTGTCGAGATTGTAATTCTCATTCAGTAAAAAAAGATACAGAGGTTTGATCTGCGCGGGATCTTTGGGTAGCTGGCAGAGGTAAGCATCACCGGCAACAAAAAAATTATCCGGGTTGTAATTGACCTTGATCTTTGCCGTACCTTCCTTTACACTCCAGTTGTTGTTACCGTCTCTTGCGAGCTTCACATCTTTTCCGAGTTCTGTGAGGATGTCCTCCACCGTTTTGGCAATGCCAACAGGTTTTGATTCGCGTTCCGGCATCTGCGGCAGTTTCACTTCGGTGCCGCAATAGGGGCAATATTTTGTGGCCTCTATGGTGCCCGGAAAAACCATGTGGTTACAACTATGGCATCGTGTAGAAGGCTGGCCGCGGTGCGGAAAATATAATTCGAGCGATTCTCTCAAATAATTTACCGGTAACGCAAAACCCAGGTTGTCGCCGCCACGGATGATAAACGAATTCACACCAATGATATGCCCTTCCTTGTTCACCAGCGGACCGCCCGAGTTGCCCGGGTTGATTGCCGCATCAATCTGGATGTATTTGATGCCATCCCTGATGCGGTCAACTTTTGAGATCACACCTTGTGTGGCCGTGTAATTCAATCCGAAGGGATGGCCAATAGCTACTACTACTTCACCATCCTTGGTATCTTCATACAAACCGAGGCGCACAGGTGGAATTTGTACTTCTGCGGGTGGCTGAAGAAAAGCCAGGTCGTGTTTTTTATCGGTGTACCAAACGCGTGTCAGTCTTTTTTCAAACATCCTTCCCGCGATGGTCACTTCAGCATTCTTGCCTACCACGTGTTCGTTGGTTACGATCAGGTCGAATTCCTTCAGGTAAAAACCGGTGCCCGTGCTGGTTTGTGTGGCAATCTGGATGATGGCCGGGCGGTATAATTCTATGATCTGCTGGGTATTCATTTTATTGGATGGCCTTATTTATCTTGTTTCCAGGTTAAGGTATTCCACCTCGGTAGTAAAACTTTGGTTAAACGCAACCTGGTTATCAAATTTTAGTTTCTCTGTTTTGAAATTGAGCTGGGGGTATTTATCCTTCCAGGTTTCTTCAATTCGCCTGATGGCCTGGATGATGCCCTCTTTATTATACTCTCCGGTTTCCTGGTTATAATAGGAATCCCGGAAACCCAGCTCTGAAAAATAAGCCCCGTAATTGATCCGCATGAACAGGTCAAACAAAAGTGTGACAGGCCTTGGCAGGCTATACGAATACTGGCAATAGGAAAAACCATATTCACTGATCTGCGCCGCGATCTTCGGCAGTTTATTTTCCTTGTACCAGTTCACATTCTGGTTGGCATTGTAAATGGCGTCGGCGATGGTCTTGTAATTCTGCGGGGTTACAATGGAGAAAGTGTAACGGGAACGGAACAGGTAGGGATAAAACTCTTCCTTATCCTTAGCCAGCAGCTTTTGGAAACAATCCGACATCTCCTGGTTTTTTTCGGTAACGAGGCGGTCATCTTTTCTGAAATAGATCTCAACGATCTTTTCCAGTTCACTTAATAATTTTCCTTCGGGCACCACCAGGTAGTCGATACGGTAGGCAAGGTTGAGCAGGAGGTAGGCAATGCCTCCGGAGAATTTATCAGCATCCACACTGTTCACCAGGTCCAGCGCATCCTGTATCCATTTCTTGAAATACTTGAGCTTGATGGCCTTTTCTTCCTCGGGAATATCTATGATATGGCTGGTATCTGTCGGCAGCAGGGTGGTAAAATCCTGCACCAGCAAATCGTCCTGTTTATCTGCTTTGGTGGCCAGTTCTTTCAACCCATAATAGAGTTTGCTGGGATTTGCTGTGATGATATCGCTGTCGAATAGCATGGAGATGCGGTCTTCGTGAAGGGCATAGCGGCTGTAATAAAGATGGAAGTTCATCTCCAGCAGGCGCCGCATCACGGGAACGCTGGGCTGGGGCATGCGCGCCAGTTCCACCTCGGCTTCCAGAAGCTCTTCATTATAGGTGCCCCGTACGATCTTGGAACCCTGGTATAATTCAAACCTGCCTGAATTTCCTTTCTGTTCATGCACCACATTGTCGCGGCTCTCATCGCAGAGGTAGTCGAAGAAGGCAGAAATGCTTTCGAAATATTTTTTCTCCTTGAAAAGCGATTCCGCCTGGTTCCAGCGTTCCACCTTTTCAAGGGTTTTGTTGTTATCCGAATAGCGTCCGAAAATGATCCCGGGCTCTTCCACGGCTTCTTCTTCAGGTTTTTTCTTTGTCCAGCTAAATATCTTTTCCAGCATAAGGTCTCTTGCGTGATCAAATTTCAGCAATCATCCGCTAAGAACGGGTAAATGATTTCGGGTCTTTGGATATCTTCAAAATACGGGCCGTTCCTAACCCCCGGGATTGACCCCGGTGGTTGAATTCCTGTTCACAAAAATTCAAGCAGCAACGGCAGGGCGGGCCTACCTTTGTAATCCGGGAGGCGGAATTTGTACTGGGAAAATCCTTAGTTTCGCCCCTACCTTACACAAATTACTGTTCATGAAATTTATTGTTTCCTCTTCACAGCTACTGAAGCAACTGCAACATATAAACGGGGTGATCAATGCTAATACCGTGCTTCCCATCCTGGAAGATTTTCTTTTTGAAGTGGAAAAAAACAAACTCACCGTGGTAGCTACCGATCTTGAAACGGTGATGCGCATTCAAATGGATATTGAAGCCAGGGACAGCGGAAAGGTTTGTATTCCCGCACGGATCCTTATGGATTCATTAAAGAACATCCCCGACCAGCCTCTTACTTTCAATATCGATAAAAGTTTCGCAGTAGAGATCACCAGCGATAATGGCAAGTATAAGGTGATGGGGGAAAACCCGGATAATTTTCCCAAAGAGCCCGCCGCAGATGATACCACGGGTTTCACTATGAGCGCCGCCGCCCTGGTTACTGCTATCAATAAAACCCTTTTCGCTGTAAGCAACGATGATCTGCGCCCTGCCATGACCGGTGTGTTCTTTGAGCTTAATGAAAATTATATCCAGTTCGTTGCTACCGATGCACACAGGCTGGTGCGTTATAAAAGAACGGATGTGAAATGTCCAAAAGCGGATTCTTTTATCGTGCCGCGCAAGCCTCTCAACCTGCTCAAATCAGCCCTGCCTGATAATGAGGATGAGATCACCATCAGCTATAACAGCAATCACCTGTTTGTGAAGCATGGTACCACGCAGATGAGCTGCCGCCTCATCGACGCCCGTTTCCCTGATTATAAAGTGGTGATACCTGCCGACAATCCCTATAAAATGATTGTCAGCAAGTCCGACTTCCAGTCAGCCCTGCGCCGCGTGAGCGTGTTCAGTAACAAAAGCACCAACCAGGTAGCGCTCAATATCAGCGGAAGTGAACTGCAGCTCGCCGCCCAGGATGTTGATTTTTCCTTTGAAGGCAACGAGCGCATGAAATGCCAGTACGATGGTGAAGACCTGACCATTGCTTTCAATGCACGCTTCCTGATCGAAATGCTCAATGCGGCTGACAGCAGTGAGGTACGCCTGGAACTTTCAACTCCCACCAAGGCCGGGATTATCAAACCAACCGAGCTTGATGATGATGAAGAAGTGCTGATGCTGGTGATGCCATTGATGCTGAACCAGTAAAAAATTGTAAATTGAATAAGGCCGGGCCAAGAG